>JBKJML010000014.1:0-7760 GCA_046596415.1 Gaiellaceae bacterium
CGCAGCATCGTGTTCCGTGCTGCCTGCGCGCGGATCCGCTCCCACGAGAAGTGGAGGTCGCGCAGGTTGCCGCGCGAGCGCTCCTCGCCGTTCACGCGCGCCACCATCTCGGCCTCCGAGCCGTCGAGCTCGTCGACCGTGACGACGATGGGGCCGATCGAGGTGGCGAAGTCCTTGCCCTTGGCCGGCCCGAGGCCGACCTTCATCTCGAGCCGCTGCAGGTCGCGCGCCGACCAGTCGTTCAGGACCGTGAAGCCGCCGATCGCGCTGTCCGCGCCGATCACAGCAGCCACTTCGAGCTCGTAGTCGAGCTCGGCCGTGCCCTCGGGGTACGGGATCTCTTGTTCGGGCCCATAGATCGCGCTCGGGTTCGAGAAGTAGAAGACCGGCAGCTCGTACCATTCCGGAGGCACCTCGAGCCCGCGCGAGGCGCGCGCCGTCGCGACGTGCCGCTCGAAGGCGTAGAAGTCGCGCACCGCGGGTGGCTGCAGGATCGGCGCGAGGAGCGTCACGTCGGCGAGTGGATACTCGGCGTGCTCGCGGGCCGACGAGCCGCCCGACAAGAACGACTGGATCGTCTGCGCCGCCAGATGTACGACCCGGTCGCCGTCGATCCGGCCCACCCAACCGCGGTCCAGCTGATGGTCGTCCGGGTGGAACATGCAGAGCTTCATGGCTCGGTATGGACTATCACGTCGGCGACGTCGGGCCGTGCGCGCCGGATCTGCTCCTCGACCTCACTCGCCCGCGCGTGAGCCTCGGCGAGCGTCGCACCGGGGTCGAGGCCGAGGGTGAGAAACGCAACGAGTCCCTCCGTCGTGCGCAGAAAGCGGAGTGCACGGGGCGGACGGCCGGTCGCCTCGGCGACGATCCGCTCGACGGTGGACGGGTCGATCGAGACCTCTCGGCCGACGGCTGCCTCCGCCAGCGGCTCGAGGTGGGTCTGGACGCCGCCGATCTCCGGCACCGCCGCGAGGATCGCCGCCTCGACCTGTTCCGCGACCTCGTGCGCGTCCTCGAGTGGCAACTCGCCCGGCAGCTTGAGGTGCAACGACAACTCGATCGAGCCGCCGGTGTCGACGAGGCTCAGGTTGTGGATCTCGCGAACGCGCGGCACGGCGAGCGCGGCTGCATGGGCGCGCTCGCGCAGGGCCGCCTCGGCGCCGACCGGCTCGACGTGCACGACGACGTCGCAACCGGGCAGCGCCACCTCGAGCGCCCGCTCCACCTGGTCGGCGGCGGCATGGCCCTGCCCGACCACGGCTCCGGGTGAAACGCCGATCACGACCTCCGCGAAGTAGCGGCCGGCCGCCTGGCGGATCCGCAGGCGGCGGAGAATGACGGGCGGATCCAGCTGGTCGATCGCCACACGCGCAGCATGCTCGGCAACGGCCGGAGTCTGATCCATGAGCACGTCGATGTTCGCCCGCATCAGCCGAGTTGCCCCCGCGAGGACGAGCGCCGCGACGAAGAGCGCTGCCACCGCGTCACCCGCCTGCCAGCCGAACGACACGGCGACGAGCCCGGCGAGCACCGCGACCGTGCCCGCGAGGTCGCTGGCGAAATGGAGGGCGTTCGAGAGGAACGCAGCGCTGTGGTAGCGGCGGGCCGCGCGCAGCGAGACACTGGTGCGGGAGATGTCGATCGCGATCACGAGCCCGATCGCGGCGAACGCCCACCACGCGGTGTCGACCTGGGTCTCGATGACGCCGAGGAGCCGGAGCACGGCGAGCGCCGCCACGCCGACGCTGACGAGCGCCAGCACGGAAGCTTCGGCGAGTGCGGCCAGGTGCTCGGCCTTGCCGTGACCCCAGGCGTGGCCCACATCCGCAGGGCGACCCGCGATCCCGATTGCGAAGAAGGTCAGCAGCGCGGCGACGAGGTCGGTGCCGGAGTGGAGCGCCTCCGAGACAAGCCCGAGGCTGCCGGTCGCGAGCCCGGTGCCGAGCTTGATCCCGATCAGGGCCACGGCGGCCCCGACCGACACGAGCGCGGTACGGCGCTGCGGGCTCATACGAAGTCCTAGAGGTTGCCGCGGAGCGCCTGTTCGCGCTCGATCGACTCGAAGAGAGCCTTGAAGTTGCCCTCGCCGAAGGTCGTGGCGCCATGGCGCTCGATCACTTCGAAGAAAAGGGTCGGCCGGTCCTGGGCGGTCTTCGTGAAGATCTGGAGCAGATAGCCGTCGTCGTCTCGGTCGGCGAGGATCCGCAGCCGCGCCAGGTCGTCGTAGCTCTCTGCAATCGCTCCGACCCGACCCTCGACCTCGTCGTAGTAGGCCTCGGGCGTGTCGAGGAACGCGATGCCGCGCTCCTGCATCGCCTCGACGGTGCGCACGACGTCGGTCGACTGGAGCGCGATGTGCTGCACGCCAGGCCCTTCGCTGAAGTCGAGGTACTCGTCGATCTGGCTCTTGCGCTTCCCCTCGGCCGGCTCGTTGATCGGGAACTTGATCTTGCCGTTTCCATCCGCCATCACTTTCGACATCAGAGCCGAGTACTCGGTCTGGATCTGGTCGTCGCCGAAGTGGACGATGTTCACCATCCCGAAGACCTGCTCGTAGAACTCGACCCAGACGTCCATCTTCCCGAGCTCGACATTGCCGACGACATGGTCGATCGCGAGCAGCCCGACGCCGGCGTCGACACGGCCGTTCTGCGGCACCGCGACGTAGCCGGGCAGGAAGAGGCCGGAATAGCCGGAGCGGTCGACGAAGGTGTGGACGTTGTCGCCGTAGGTTGCGATCGTCGCGAGCACCACGCGGCCGTTCTCGTCCTCGACGACGTGCGGCTCGGCGACGCCGGTGGCGCCGCGCGCGACCGCTTCGCGATAGGCCACGGCAGCGTCAGGCACCTGGAGTGCGACATCGCGCGCCGCATCGCCGTGGCGAGCGACGAAGCGCGTGATCTCGCTGTCGGAGCGCAGGCCGCTCGTCAGCACGAGCCGGATCTCGCCCTGCTCCAGCACGTACGAGGCGCGGTCGCGCAACCCGGTCTCCGGGCCTGCGTACGCCGTGCGGCGGAAGCCCATCGCGTGCTCGTAGAAGAACGCCGCCTGCTTCGCGTTCCCGACCCAGAGCTCGAGGTGGTCCCAGCCGTCGAGCGGCATGAAGTCACGCTCTGCCATCGGCGTGATGTTACTCCCCCGCCACGGGGGGTGCGGAGCGCCGACGGGCAAGCAGGATGCCGCCGGCGATCAGAGCGCCGCCCGCGATCTGGGCAGGTGCGATGTGCTCCGAGAGGAGGATCACGGCGAAGACGGCGGCGAGGAACGGCTGCAGGTTCGCGACGAGCGTCGCGCGGGAGGCGCCGATCGAGTGGAGGGCGCGGAACCACATCACGTTCGTCGCCACGAGTGGCCCGAGGATCGCGAAGGCCAGCAGGCTCCAGACGCCCCAACCAAGGTCGAAATCCTGGTTGGACACCTGGTTGGCGCCGACCACAGCCATTCCGATCCAGCCGAGCGGCAGCACGATCGCGCTGATCCGTGAGGCGCTGTAGCGCGCCATCAACGGCGTGACCGCAACGGAGTAGGCGGCCCACGTCGCCGCGGCCGCGACGCCGTACAGGTCACCCGCGAGCTCGCCGGAGAGCTCTCCGTTCCCCACCGCGACGAGACCGACGCCCGCGAAGGAGACCGCTGCGGCGATCCAGAACCGCCGCGAGAGGCGCTCGATCCGCAGCGCGAGCCCGATCAGCGCCGCGAAGATCGGGGTCGCACCCAGGATCAGCGCGGTTGTCGATGCGGTCGTCGCGTCGAGTGCCGAGACGAACGCAACCTGGTTCAGGAAGAGCATCAGCGCCGCGATCCCGACCAGCCAGAAGTCACGGCGGGCGATCGCGAACGACCGCTCGAAGACGAGTACGATCAGCAGGAAGAGGACGCAGGCAGCCCCGTAGCGGACGGTCGAGTACGCGAGCGGCTCGACGCCGTGCTTGATGATGTAGCGCGAGACGGTCAGGTTGAGCGCCCAGAGCACAACCGTCGAGAGCAACATCAGCTGGACGCCTCGCATCGTCTCGAGCCTACTGAGAGCCGTCTCGGCGCGGTAAGGTCCCGGCGATGCTCGAGCCAACGACCGACGACATCGACGCCCTCGTCGGGCCTGCAACACCACACTTCGCCTATCAGCTTCGCGCCCGGGTGCGCGAGCTGATCGAAGAGCTGCCGGCGGGTCACGCGGTGCGCGCCTACGGTGAGGAGAAGCTGGCGCTTCTCGACCGGCTCGGCCACGCCTCGTCGCGGGCCGAGGACGGCGCGAAGGAGCCTGCTAGCCGACTCGGCTGGGACCGGCTGCCGAGCTCCGCGCCGGCGTACGATCCGCTGCCGCGCAGGCCGTGAGCATGCAGGGCGCGTCCGTCTTCGTGACGGGTGGCTCGCGAGGGATCGGGAAGGCGATCGCGCTCCGCTTCGCCGTTCAGGGTGCCAGCCGGGTCGCGATCGGCTACCTGCGGTCCGACGCCGCCGCCGAGGCAACCGCCGAGGAGCTGCGCACACTCGGTGCCGAGCCGATCCTCGTCCGCGGCAACGTCTCCTCGGCCCGCGTGCTCGAACAGGTCGCAGGGCTCGGCCCCCTCGACGTCCTCGTGCACAACGCAGCCACCGGCGTGATCCGGCCGGCGCTCGAAACTGAGGACAAGCACTGGGACTGGACGCTGAACGCGAACGCCCGCGCCCTCCTGTCGCTGACCCGGGTCGCAGCACCGACGATGCCCGCCGGCTCCTCGATCGTCGCCATCTCGAGCCTCGGCTCGCAACGTGTGCTGGAGAACTACAGCCTCGTCGGCACCTCGAAGGCCGCGCTGGAGTCGCTCGTCCGCTACCTGGGCGTCGAGCTCGCGCCCCGCGGGATCCGCGTCAACGCGGTCTCCGGCGGTGTCGTCGATACGGCGGCGCTCGACCACTTTCCGAATCGCGAGCAGATGCTCGAGCTGGGCCGCAAGCGAACACCCGCAGGCCGGCTCGTCGAGGCGGAGGACATCGCTGGCGCCGTCTCCTTCCTCTGCGGCCCCGACGCGGCGATGATCTGCGGGCAGGTGCTCGTCGTCGACGGTGGCTTTTCGCTGCCCGCATGATGGACACGGCCTGATGGAGCCCACCGACCACAACCGCAAGGCCTTCGACGACGCGCACCGCAGCTCGGAGAACGTGGTTCCGCGCGAGGGGATCCCCGGCCCGATCAGGGAGCGGCTCCGCGACCTGACCGGGCAGCGTGTCGTCCACCTCGGCTGCGGGACGGGCATCGAGACGATCGAGCTGTCGCAGCTCGGAGCGCTCGTGACCGGGGTCGACCCCGACGAGCGGCTGGTCGAGGAGGCCCGTCTGCGCGCGCCCGACCTACCGTGGCTCGTCTCGCCGCTCGACGCGCTGCCGCCCGAGTTCCTGCGCAGCCGCAGCGATCTCGTCTACGCGGGCGGCTCGCTCGGCCGGGTCGGCGACCTCGGCGCCTGGGCGGGCGGAATCGCCTCGGCACTGCGCCCGGGCGGCGCGCTACTCGTCTACGACGACCATCCCGCCGCCGCCTGCCTCGACGCCTTCCTGCGCTGGCGTGACGACTACTTCGAGCCGCGCGCCGGTTTCCGCCGCCTGGGCGAGGTGCTCAGCGCGATCGGGGGCGCCGGGCTCGCGATCGCCCGCTTCGAGGAATTGCCCAACCTGTCGCCGTGGCAACGGCAGGATCCGCGCGTCCCGGCAGCGTTCGTGCTGCTGGCCGAAAAGCCCTAAAGAGCCCGGTTCGAGCTCTTAGGCGTAAGAAACGCGCGCCGGGGGAACTCTCCGCGCATGGGAATATCAGTGAGCATCCTCCTCATCGCAGTCGGCGCCATTCTCACCTGGGCCGTCACCGCGACCACGAACGGCATCGACATCAACACGGTCGGTGTGATCCTGCTCGTCGTCGGCCTGCTCGGCCTCGTGCTCTCCATGCTCTTCTGGTCCTCATGGGGTGGTTTCCATGGCGCCGGAGTGGTACAGGAGGGCGTCGTACGTCGCCGGGTTCGACCTGCCGGCCGCCGCACGACCGTCGTCGAGGAAGACGACGTCGTCGGACCGCCGCTCTAAGCCGACCAGCACGTAGGCACTCGTCGACTCCGTTCGCCGCATCGCGGCGGCCGGGGTCGTCGAGTTGCGTCAGCGTCCGGGCACGAGCCGGCCGAGCGTGTCGGCCGCGATATACCCCGCGACCTGCGGGTTCTCCTTCAGCCGCCGGAGCGAGTACTCGTACCACTTGCTGCCGAACGGCACGTAGATCCGCAGCCGGTGCCCCTCGGCGACGAGCCGGTCGCCCGCGGAGGCCCGCACCCCGAGGAGCATCTGGAACTCGTAGGCGTCCCGTGCGAGGCCCCGCTCGGCGACGACGCGGAGGGCCTCCTCGATCAGCCGGTCGTCGTGCGTGGCGATCCCGACGTGGCAGCCACCGTCCAGCAGCGTCTCGAGCACCTGCACGTAGTTCGTGCGAACGGCTTCGATGTCGCGAAACTGGAGCTCGGGCGGCTCGACGTAGATCCCCTTGCAGAGGCGGACGCGCGCCCCCTCCGCGACGAGCGTCTGGGCATCGTCGAGCGTGCGGCGCAGGGACGCCTGGAGCACGACGCCGAGGTTGTCGTAGCCGGCCCCGCGCAGCTCACGGTAGAGCCGGAGCGTGTCGTCGGTCGTGGACGAGTCCTCCATGTCGATCCGCACGAACGTGTCGCGATCGGCGGCGTGTCGGGCGACGAGCTCGAGGTTCTCGCGGCAGACGTCATAGCCGAGCGCGAGCCCGAGGCCGGTCGGCTTGACGCTCACGTTCGAGTCGAGGCCGTCCGCCGCGATCGCGTCCAACACGCCGAGGTACTCCTCCGCGATCGCCCGGGCCTCGCCTGTCGAGCGGATCTCCTCGCCGAGCACATCAACGGTCGCGAGCTTCCCGGCGGCGTTCAGCCCGGCGACCGTCGCTCGTGCGTCCGCGAGCTCGGTGCCCGCGATGTAGGGCGCCGACAGGCGCCGCACGATCCCTCGCGGGACGGCTGGCAGCACGGACACGATCGCGCGGTCGAGCAAGCTCAAAGCGGCGACACTCTAACGGCGCAGTGCGTCCGGCCGACGGACGTGCTGACGTGCCAGGCGTGGCCCGCAGGTGTCGCCGGGCGGGCGCGTCAGCGCTCGCGCATGAAGCCCTGGCGGGCGGCGCTCACAAGTGCGACCGCCTCCGGAAAGAGGACACGCATCGCATCGCGTAGCGCAATCGCCTGCTCCCCCGTCGAGCCGCTCACCTCGACGCGCTTCAGCGCGGCGGCCGTCAGCTCGACAGCCGTGTTGAGAGTCAGGGTCGCGAACTGCTCTCGCTGCGCCTCCTGCACCGACTCCGCCTGCTGGGCGGCGAACTCCTGGATCCCGCGCAGCAGGTCTTCTGGGTCGCCGCCGAACGGGAAGCCTCCGAATCCACCTTCCATCCGGACATCCTAGCCAGACGACCTGACGTTTCCGGCGCGGTACGAGGCGACGCCGCCCGGAGACGTCAGGCGCAGCGGTGAGCGCCGGAGCGGACGTCGCCGACCGCCGTACGGAACGTTCCGTACGCGGGCTTGACGTTTCCGTCTGCATAGAAGAGGCCGGACTGCCAACCTCCGAGTGACTCCTCGTCGACCAGCATGAAGTTGAAGAACGCGCCGACGACGCTCTGGCACGCGGCGAGCTTCAGAGCGCCGGCGAGCAGCGTGCCCTGATCGGCGGCGCCGGCGCGGGCGTCCGTCTCCCGGCCGCTGTAGACACCGCGGCGGTCGGCG
>JBKJML010000015.1:0-16262 GCA_046596415.1 Gaiellaceae bacterium
GCCACTCCTCCTGTTCGTGGTGCTTCGGAAACCCGCCTGGGACCCTAACAGTCCTATGCTTTCGGCTCAACCATGCGGTTTTGCGGCACTTTTCCGCCGTCGAGCAGATCCTGCGCACGGAAGAGAGCTCTCAGGCGCACACCGAGCCTAGCGAGGGCATCGGATCCCCCTTCCTCGCGATCGACCACGCAGACCGCCTGGCGGACGACGAGGCCGGCCTCGCGGAGGGCATCGACGGCCTCCGCGAGCGCCCCTCCCGAGGTGACCACGTCCTCGATCAGACAGACCGTCTCGCCGGCCTCGAAGGGTCCTTCGATGCGGTTCGCGGTGCCGTACTGCTTCACCTCGCCACGGACGATCACAAACGGAAGGCCCCCGGCGAGCGACGCGGCGGCAGCGAGCGCGACGGCGCCGAGCGCAGGCCCGGCGAGGCGCACCGCGTCAGGCTCGTACTCGTGCACAGCTGCGGCGAGTCGCTCCCCGATCGGGCGCAGGAGCACGGGCGTCGTCTCGAAGCGGTACTTGTCGAGGTACCAGGTCGAGCGCTTGCCCGAGCGAAGCAGGAAGTCGCCCTCGAGCAGGGCGTGCTCCCGGATCAGCACCCCGAGCTCTGCGTCTGTCATCTGGCGGGAACGAGCGGCCGGGCGGCGGCAACGAGCGCGTCGGCGTCGGCGGAGCCGCGCTCGAGCGTGACGGAGGAGCCGTCGTCGTAGTGGAGGACGACTCGCTCGCGCGTCGCGGCCCGGCGGGCGCGGAACGCGAGCAGCGGCCCCGCCGCGAGCAGCAGCAGCACGAGCGTCCTACGCCTCGGCATCGTCGGCCTTCTTCTTCGTCGTTCGGCGGCGCTTCGGCTTCGCGGGCGCGAGCGCGCGCAGGGCTGCCTTCAGGTCGTAGAGGACGAGGGCCGAGACGGCACCGGGGAGCGTCGCGGCGGCGATCGTCGCGGTCTCCGCGCGCACGACATGGACCGAGCCACCGGGAAGCGCGACCTCGAGCTCGGCGACCGTGCGCGCCGGACGGACGCGGGCTGCGGTCTCGAGCAGGCCGGCCGTCGCGCGGGCGAGCGCGTCGCCACGCGGGCCGGTGACGGCGAGCGGAGCGCCGTCGTGCCCGAGGATCGCGGCGGACTCGATCCACGCGGCAATCCCTGTCAGGTCGGCGAGCGCGGCTTCGGCGTCCATCGGCAGCGAACCTACCAGCGATACTCCAGCCCGTGCACCGGATCGTGACCAAGTTCTTTGCCGACCGCGGGACGCACCTCGCGGCGATGATCGCCTACTTCGCGCTGCTCTCGTTCGTGCCTCTGACGTTCCTCGCGCTCGCCCTGCTCGGCCTCACCGGGCGCGCCGACGAGTCGAGCTTCCTGGTCCGTGAGATCAACAACGCGTTCCCGGAGACACCGGTGAACGACATCGTCACGCTCGTGCACGAGGTGCAGGACAACGCGGCGGCGCTCGGGATCATCGGCGGCGTCTTTCTGCTCTGGACGGCGCTGTCGCTCTTCTCGGTGCTCGAGTCGGCGTTCAACATCGTCTACGGGCAGCCGAACCGGAGCTTCCTGCGCGGCAAGGCGGTGGCGAGCGTGCTGATGGTCGGCTCGCTCGTGACCCTCTTCGTCGCGCTCCTCGTCGGCTCGTTCGGCCATGCGGTGCTGCGGGAGTACGCACCGGGAATCGCGAGCAACGGTCCTCTCTCGGTCGTCGTGTCGGTGCTGATCTCGACGGCGGGCGTGTTCGCGTTCCTCGTCAGCGTCTACTACAAGCTGACGAACGCCGATCTGCGGTTGCGCGATGTGCTGCCGGGGGCGATCCTCGCGACCGTCCTGCTCCAGGCGAGCTTCCAGGTGCTGCCGGTCTTCGTCCGCTTCGCCCACCTGAACCCGGCCCTGAAGACGTTCGGCAGCCCCGCGATCCTGCTCGTCTGGCTCTACGTGATGGCGAACGTGACCGTCTTCGGCGCCGAGCTGAACTGGTGGCGCAGCCGCGGCCGCAGCGAAGCCGACGAGGAGCTCGCGGGACTCGCCTAGGAGCATCGATCAGGGGAGGCGTTGCACAACGTCGATGTCTCAGCGCTTGTCTCGACGCGCTGGGGCAGCCCGCGCGAGCCAGAGCCTCGAACTATTCCTTCCCGCGAACGTCGATCAGCTTGCAATGGTGGAGTGAGACCATCTCAGCCGTCAGTTGGTGAACCAGCGCTGATGCGACGATCTTGTCGCCCTTGTTGAGCGCAAGCACGATCGGCTCGGGGTCGTAGTCATCATCGGGATCGAAAAACAGGAGAAGAGTTATGGCCCCCTCGAGCGTCACGCGAGGGAGGTGGAGTGGAGGGCCGCCGAGCGCAACTGCCGCTACCGTGCCCGAGACACGGACGGGTTTGTTGACGTGGTGCCGCATGAGCTTGTCTCCCTGGGCTTGTGTCCGACCTGCGAACAAGTCGACGATGGAAGCTCGTGTCATGTCGGCTAGTTCGGGCGGAGCGTGATCGAAGATCGGTCGCACGAGAGCGTTCTGCGTCGCGGCCTCCGGCTCGCTTCCGCTCTCGTCAGCAGCCGCTATTGGCGCGACCACTGCGCTTCGACTTGGCAGAGACGGCGTTGATTCCTCCTCGAGCTCACACTCCTCAAGAGTGAGAGACCAGGAGTTGGCTTTTCGGATCTTCCCGATGACGGTCAGAGGCGTACCCGGCGACATGGCCGCAAACTCGTGTAGCCACTCTTCATCGAAATAGAGATACAGCGCTGGGCGATGCTCAGGGCCGTATTGCCCCTGGAAGCTCACCCAAATCATCCGCGCACCCGTTTCTCTTCACATCTCCGAATGACCCAAGAACGCGCATCCATTTGTCGATGAATGGCGCGAGTAGCTTCTCCGCCTGAATGGTCGTGTGTTGCTTGAAGAAATCGGCGAGATACTCCGGATTAGCGGACGCAAACTGACGCGTCCCTGATTTGGTCACCGCCGTCGGCACAACGACCTCGGAAGTGCCATGAAAGTGATTCACTCCTCCCGCAACTCCTATGAGAAGCGACAGCGCGGAGAGAACCAGGACGACAGTGCCGACCACACCGAACGCCCGGATCGAGAAGAACCAGATGAAGCTGAGAATGGGGGCCAAGATGAGGAACGCCCACCAGAGCACCCCCAGCCGTCCCCGAACGTCATCCACAACGCCAGCCCATCGCCAGATCGTGTGTCGAGCAGGCACGGACCCGAGCCTACATCGGCCCTGCGTGAAGTAAACGGTCCCGGGTGTATTTGCCGGTCACTCGCCGCGTTGCGTCACAGCCAGCAGGGGCTGCATCACCCGATTCGGTGCGAGAGCGCCCGCGCGGCGCAGGCCCGGTGGGAGTGCTCGGCCTTCCATGCGTCGCCGAGCTCGGCGACCGTCCGCTCCTCGCCGTCCGGGACGAAGACCGGGTCGTAGCCGAAGCCCTCGCTGCCGCTCCGCTCCGTCGCGACCCGCCCCTCCAGGACGCCGCTCGCGACCGTCTCGGTGCCGTCGGCGGCGATCCCGACCATCGTGCAGACGTAGCGCGCGCGACGCTCGCCGACGCCGTCGAGCTCGGTCAGCAGCCGCTCGACCCCGTCGTCGGCCCAGCGGGCCGACTCGACCCCGGGGGCGCCGTCGAGCGCGGCCACCTCGATGCCGGAGTCCTCGCCGATCGCGAGCGCCTCGCCCACCCCGGCGGAGCGCCCGAAGCGGGCCTTGGCGCGCGCGTTCTCCTCGTAGCTCGCCCCGTCCTCCGGCGGATAGTCGGTGGCGCCGAGAAGGTCGATCGACCAGTGGGGCAGGATCCGCCGCAGCTCCTCGAGCTTGTGCGGATTCTGCGAGCAGAGGACCGCGTTCAGTCCGACCACTCGGCCCGGAGCACGTTCTCGTCGTCCATCAGGCGGGCGACGAGCGCCGTCGGCGCCGTGCCGATCGCGAGGTCGATGTCGGCGACGACGCGCCGGGCGCCGCCGTCCTCGTGGAAGCGCAGCGTGAGCAGGTGCGCGCCGGACCGCTCGAGCACGTCCACGACGACCGCGGCGGGCGCGCCCGCGCGCAGGTCGACCTCGAGCCGGCCGCTCGACACGCGCACCCGCGCGAAGACGCGGTTCGCGAGGATCCGCAGCGGCCAGAGGGTGACGAGCACGAGCGCCGTCGTCGCGACCGCAGCCCCGTAGTAGCCGACCGCGGAGGCCATGCCGATCGCCGCGCAGACCCAGAGGGTCGCGGCAGTTGTCAGGCCCCGGACCGAGAACCCCTGACGGATGATCGCGCCGGCGCCGAGGAAGCCGATCCCGGTCACGACCTGCGCGGCGATCCGCGTCGGGTCGAGCGTCAGGCCCGCGCTCGCCGAGAACTGCCAGTCCGTCCACGCGTAGGCCGAGACGAGCGTGAAGAGCGCCGCGCCGACCGAGACGAGCAGGTGGGTACGGAAGCCGGCGCCGCGGTCGCGCAGCTCCCGCTCGGCCCCGACCGCGCCGCCGAGCACTGCGGCGAGCGCGAGCCGCAACACGATCTCGACGGTGGAGACGTCAGGCACGCGGTGCCTCGACGGCCTCCTGCTGTGCGAGTCCGAGCTGCTCGATGCCGCCGGTCGCGAGGTCGATCAACGCGTCGAGCTCCTCGCGCGAGAACGGCGTTCCTTCGGCGGTCGCCTGCACTTCGACGAGGCGCCCGTCGCCGGTGAGGACGACGTTCATGTCCACTTCGGCGGTCGAGTCCTCGCTGTAGTCGAGGTCGAGCAGCGGCGTGCCGTCGACGATCCCGACCGAGACGGCAGCGACCGAGCCGGTCAGCGTCTTCGAGAGGCCGAACCGGTCGAGGGCACGCTGCGCGGCCACGTAGGAGCCGCAGATCGAAGCGCAGCGGGTGCCGCCGTCGGCCTGCAGCACGTCGCAGTCGAGCCAGAGGGTGCGCTCCCCGAGCGCCCGCAGGTCGGTGACACCGCGGAGGGCGCGCCCGATCAGGCGCTGGATCTCGACGGTGCGTCCCTTCTGCTTGCCCTGGCTCGCCTCGCGCTGCGTCCGCTCGCCGGTCGAGGCAGGCAGCATCGAGTACTCGGCCGTCAGCCAGCCCTTGCCGGAGCCCTTCAGCCAGCGGGGAATGCGCTCCTCGATCGTGGCGGTGCAGAGAACGCGTGTCTTGCCCTGCGACCAGAGCACCGAGCCGTGTGCCTGCTCCAGGAAGTCGGGCACGAGGTCGAGGGCGCGGAGCGCGTCCGCACGGGTGCGCCCGTCGGCCCTCAAGCCGCAGCCGCCTCGAGCGCGGCGATCGTGACGTGCTCCACCTCGCCGATCGGGAGCTGGAGGAACCGTTGCCCCATCGAGCGGAACGCCTCGACATCGCCGGTGGTCAGGAAGCGGTAGGCCCCTTCGCGGTCCGGCGCGTTCTCGAGCCGCTTGCCCGCGAGCGTCTCGGCCACCTCGCGTGCGGTCTCCTCGGCGGAGAAGACGAGCGTCACCTCGCGTCCGAAGACGCGTTGGAGGATCGGCCGGATCAGCGGGTAGTGCGTGCAACCGAGGATCACCGTGTCGACGCCCGCCGCCTTGAGCGGCGCCGCGTACTCGCGCACCGCCGCCACCGTCTCGTCGCCGAACGGGTCGTCGCCCTCGATCAGCGGCACGAGCCTCGGGCACGCGACGGGAAAGACCTCGACGCCGGCGTCGAGCGTCCTGACGAGCTCGCTGTAGCGGCCGCTCAGAACCGTCGCCTGCGTCGCGAGCAGGCCGACCCGGCGGGCACGCGTCGCGCGCACCGCAGCGTGCGCCTCGGGGACGAGCACGCCGACGATCGGGACGGTCAGTCGCTGCTGGAGCTCCGGCAACGCGGCAGCCGTCGCCGTATTGCACGCGGCGACGATGAGCTTCACGCCCTCCTGCTCCAGGTAGCCCGCGATCTCGCCGGCGAAGCGCCTGATCTCGTCCAGAGGCCGCGGGCCGTAGGGCAGGCGCGCACCGTCGCCGAGATAGACGAAATCTTCGTGCGGGAGGGTCACGAGGCACTCGTGCAGAACGGTCAGCCCGCCCATGCCCGAGTCGAAGACGCCGATCGGCCGCACGTCCATCACCTGATTGTAGGAGCGCCGTGGTGTACGCGTTCGGTAAAGGTGCGGCCCGGTCGCTGCTCACGGTCAGATCGTGCGGCAGACTGTCTCGAGTATGCAGACGGTCATCCGCCTGGCCTGCGCCGCGCTCGCGGGCGCCGGCGCGCTCGCCCTCGCCGGCCCCGCGGCTGCCGCGTACACCCCGCGCCTCGTCGTCACCGGCACGGCGCAGAGCCTCGGCGCCCCGGGCGCCGTGACGTTTTCGCTCACCACGGCTTCGACCGACGACGCGACCGCGAAGCTTGTCCTCTACGCCCCGCACGGCTACGGGCTGACGCTCGGACAGGCCGCAGGCACTGTGCTCGGCAAGGCTCAGGCGCAGGCGATCGCGAAGACACTGGGCGGCTCGCTGCTCCCACTCGCGGGTGACGTCGTCGCCGACGACCCGGCGAAGCATGCTGGCAACGCCTGCGCGCCTGCCCCCCACCAGGCCGTTTGGCTGCTGCGGCTCCACGGCGTCGGCCAGACGATCCAGGTTCCGCTCTATGTCGACCAGGTCACCGGGGGCGCCGAGGCGGCTTACGCCTCATGGCGGATCCAGGCCTGCCTGCCCTCACCGGACGTCCCTGAGGCGCAGGGCGGAGCCAAGCTCGGCGCCAAGCTGACGAGCATCCAGTTCTCGGTCGGGACGATGTTCGTCAACCCGTCTGTGGCAGGCGCTCATGTCTGGCGGGCCGGCCTCACGCCGTACGCTCGAGCGTCCGGCACCATCGACGCGTCCCGCGCAGTCGAGGGCCGCTCGACCGTCTCTCTCCCCGGCCTACTCGGCCTCACAGCGGTGCTGAACCAGCGCACCGGCATCGTCACGATCCGCAGCTCGCTGACCGAGAACGGCGTGCCGGTCGCCCGTCAAAGGGTGCGGCTGCTGCTCGGGACGACGCCCAGGAACCCAAAGGTGTTTCGCACGGCGACGACGAGCGCCGTGGGGACGCTCGTCTCGACGATCCGGCTCGGGAGCGGGCAGACCCGATACCTCCGTGCCTATGTGAACGTCGCGACCCGGGACGACGGAGCAGGCTGCGCCGGCACCTCGATCGCTCCCGCGGGCTGCGTGAGCGCGACGAGGGGTGCTTTCACCGCCTCGAGCACGGTCACGATCAGGATCCGCCGCCGCTAGGGTCGCCGCGTGACCGTCGTGCGGATCGGCACCTGCAGCTGGGCCGACGAGGGCCTGCTCAAGACCTGGTACCCGCGCGGTGTCTCGAACGCCGCCGCGCGCCTCGGCTACTACGCGGCGCGGTTCGACGTCGTCGAGGTCGACTCGCCGTTCTACGCTCTGCCTGCGCCCGAGACGGCCGCCCGCTGGGCCGAACGGACCCCTGACGAGTTCACCTTCCACGTCAAGGCGAGCGGTGAGATGACGGGGCACCGGCCTGGCGACCGCGAGCAGGCGTTCCGCGACTTTCGGACAGCGCTGGCACCGCTCGAGGCGTCAGGAAAGCTCCGCGGCGTGCTCGTTCAGTACCACCCGCGATTCGTGAAGTCGGGCGAAGCGCTGCTCGAGCTCGAGACACTGCGCTCGAGACTCGATCCGCTCGTGCCGCTCGTCGAGTTCCGCCACCGCTCCTGGCTCGAAGAGGACGAGCGCTCGGACACTCTCTCCTTCCTCGAGCGCCAAGGGCTTGCCTACGTCTCCGTCGACGCACCCGACACGCGCGCCACCAACGTGCTGCCGCGCCTGGCGGCGGCAACGCATCCGGTGGCCTACATCCGTTTCCACGGCCGAAACGCAGCGACCTGGAACATCCGCTCCGAGCACTCGTGGGAGCGGTTCGACTGGTACTACCGCGCCGAAGAGCTCGCCGAATGGGTCGAGCCGCTGGCCCGTCTGGCCAGGGAGGCGGATGAGGTCTACGCGCTCTTCAACAACAACAAGGACGACCAGGCGCCCCGCAGCGCACAGATCCTGCGCGGGCTGCTCGACGAGGCGGGCGTCCCCGCATCGGGCGGGATCGAGCCCGAGCCTGAAACGTTGACGCTCTTCTAGGATCGGGTCATGCGCGTCCTGTCGCTGACCCACGGCCCGAGCGTCGGCCCCGGCGTGTTCGGCGACACAGTCCGGGCTGCGGGCCACGAGCTGCTCAGCTGGAGCGTGCCCGAGGCCGAGCGACCGCCCGAGGGGTACGACGCGATTCTCGTGTTCGGCGGGGCGATGCATCCGGACCAGGAGGGGCGCCATTCCTGGCTCCAGCGCGAGCTGCGCTTCCTGGCCGGCGAGCTCGAGCGTGGGACACCCCTCTTCGGCGTCTGTCTCGGGGCGCAGCTCCTGGCCCGCGCGGCGGGCGCGCGCGTCCTGCCCGCCTCGGAGCCGGAGGTCGGCTGGCTCGAAGTCGAGCTGACCGCTGCCGGCACCGCCGACCGTGTCTCCTCGGCGCTGCCGGAGCGCTTCGTGGCCTTCCAGTGGCACTCCTACACCCACGAATTGCCCGAGGGGGCCTTCGAGCTGGCGCGAAGCCGGGTCTGCACGCAGGCGTTTCGGCTTGGCCGGTCGGTCGGTGTCCAGTTCCACCCGGAGATCACCGCCGACCACGTCACGCTCTGGCTCGGCGAGGATCCGAACGACGTGTCCGACGCAGCGGCGTTGCGCGAGGAGACCGCGCTGCGGATCGGCGCCTGGAACGAGCTCGGCCGCTCGCTCTGCACCGCCTTTCTCGCCGGCGCCGTCTAAAGCCGCCGCCCCAGCCCCCGAATAGGACACGCCTGGTTGTCAACCTGAGAACCAGGGACTGTCCCTGGTTCTCAGGTTGACGCGCGGACGCGGCCGGAATGGACGCCGGCCGGCTAGCGCTCGAGCGGCAGCGACTCGTCGCGCGACCACTCGTGCCACGAGCCGCGGTAGTTCCGCGCCTCGTAGCCGGCGGCGCGCAGCACGACCGTCGCGAGCTCCGAGCGGGAGCCGCTGTGGCAGTACGAGACGATCTCCGACCCCTCCGGCAGCCCTACGGCCTCGCGGATCGCCTCCACCGTGGGCAGTGCGAGCAGCCGATCGACGGGCAGGTTCACGGCGCCCGGGACGTGACCCTGCCGCGGGTCGCAGTGGGCGCCGACCGCGCCGATGTACTCGGGCTCGCCGCGAACGTCGAGCACAGTCAGCCCCGCCTCGCCAAGGCGGCGGGCGAGCTCCTCCGTCGTGACGTCGACCGGGTCGGTCACAGCCGCCCGACGATCTCGAGCTCGGCGGCGACCGATGGGCGAGCGGTGACGAGCTCCACCCAGGCGGCGAGCGACGGCCAGGGATCGAGCGCAATCCCCAGCATCTCGCGGGCCCGCAAGACCCAGGGCACGTAGGCGACGTCGGCGAGGCCGAAGGCGCGGCCGCTGAGATACGGCATCGCCTCGAGGAGCGCGTCGAGCATCGCGAGCTCCTCGTCGAAAGCGCCGCGCGCGCCAGCCTCGCCGCGCCGGAGCGCATAGTACGGGTCGGAGAAATCGTCGAAGCGGGAGACGAGCAGCCGCCCGACGGCGCGCTCCGCAGCGTCCTCGGGCCAGAGCGGGGGCTCAGGATAGCGCTCGTTCAGGTATTCGTCGATCACAACCGACTCCGGCAGGACCCAGCCGCCCTCCTCGAGCACCGGCACCTTCCCGGACGGGTTCTTCTCGTAGAGCCAGCCTGGGCGGTTGGCGAGGTCGATCGGCACCGCGTGGTAGGGGATGCCCTTCTCAACCAGGACGATCCGCACCCGGGCGCAGAACGGGCAACGGTCGGCGTCGTACAGCGTCGTCACGGGCCGAGGCTACCGGGCGAGCCGCACGCTGCCGGGAAGCTCGGGCGCGTCGCCGTAGCCGTGGCCCGCGCCGCCGATGCCCATTGCGGCTGCGATCGCCTCTGCGAGCTCGCTCGCCGGCGGCAGCTCCGTCACCGAGCCGGCCGTGCGTGCAACGGCCCGGATCGCGGACGGCGCCGCACCGGTGAGTCGCGCGACCACGGTCGGGTTGGCCTGGAGTGCGATCACGTCGCCGGGTGGGAGCGGGCCAAAATGCTCGGGCACCGAGAGGTACTCGTCGACGACGCGGCCGCCCTCGTGGAGCGCGTAGCGGACGACCGAGTCGGCCTCGACGCCGATCCGCAGCACGACGGCGCCCGACCGCTCGGCAAGCTCGCGCGCGAGCCGCGCCAAGTCGGAGGGCTCGCGGTCGCATGCTTCGTCGTAGACCGAGACCCAACCGTTCCGGGCCGCCGAGACGAGGCTCCCCCGTGACCGTCCCGGCAGGCGCGGCACGAACTGACGCACCGCTCTCTCGATCGCGACCTGGTCGTCGGTCTGGACGTGGATCGACCCGAACGACGGCCCGCCGGCCGGCTCGAGCCGCGTCGCGAGCTCGGCGAGCGGCGCGCCCAGCACGAGTAGCTCCTCGCTGAGCCCCCAGCGCGAATACACCGCCCGCGCAGGCCCGTTTGCCGCCATCACTTCGAGGTCGAGCCGCTCGAGGCCGTCACTCGCGAGCGCAGCGACAACCTCCTGGACAAGCGCCCGCGCGACCCCCGCCCGGCGGGCGTCGGGGACGACGTACAGATCCGTGAGCCGGCCGACCCGGCCGCTCGTGCGCCGCGCGAGCGCGAAGCCGACCGGGCCTCGCTCGTCCTCCGCGACGAACGCATGGTGGTCGCGGACGATCTCGCCGATCTCCGCCAACTCCAGCTCGCGGTCGACAACGACGTGCGCCGGTGGCGGCACCTCCTGCTCGAACGCGAGCCACAGCTCACGGATCGGCTCGAGATCAGTCTCGTTCGCTCTCCGGATCGTCATGCGCCCATCCTCTGTCCGACGAGAAGGTAATGGACGGCGAGGTTGCGATAGGGGTCGAACCGAGCGCCGAGCGCGCGCACCTCCGCGATCGAGAGCATCGCGCCAGCACCCGTGTAGTGCGAGACGGCCTTTCGCACGCCGAGGTCGCCGGCGGGCCACGCGTCGGGCCGGGCCAGGTGCCGGGCGAGAAACCAATCAGCCGTCCACTCGCCGATCCCCCGCAGCGCCGTCAGCCGCGCCTTCACCTCAGCGTCGGGAAGTGTCGCGAGGGCGGCCCAGTCGACCTCCGCCCGGGCGAGCCCGACCACGAAGCCGGCCTTGCTGCGCGAGAAGCCGACCGCTATGAGCTCGTCCTCGGTCGCCCAGGCGAGCCGCTCCTCGGTGGGGAAGGCGTGGACGAGGCCGACCGGCACGCCGAATGCGGCGATCAAGCGGCTCCTGATCGCGCAGGCCGACTGCAGCGAGACCTGCTGCGCCGTGATCGAGGTGACGACTGCCTCGAACGGCTCGGGCTGGAGCGGCGGCCGGAAGCCTGTGAGGGCCGCGACGACGCGTGCGACCACCGGGTCGGCTGCGGCCCACGCCGTGAATCCCTCCAGGTCGAACGACAGGCCGAGGAGGCGCGAGACATGCGAGGCGATCTCGGGGTCGAGCGGCGTGACGTCGACGCCACCCGGTGCCGCCTCGATCCTCACCTCGCGCCCGCCAATCGCCCGGAGCAGCCCACCCTCGTGCCACAGGTTCGCGCGGTCGACCCCAGACGCGCGGAAGCGCTGCGTCGAAAGCGCGAAATCGTAAGGCTGCGGCAGCGGGAGAAGCGCGATCCCGTGAACGCTAGCGGCGGCCCGCCCGGCCGCCGCACTGCGTCCGCCGCTCCTACTTCTTCGCCGCCAGCATGGCCGCGAGGTCAGCAAGGCTCGGCTGCTTCTCCGAGCCGGCGTCGTCCTTGCGCTCGCCGCGATCGGCCTTGCGATCGCCGCGATCGGCCTTGCGCTCGCCGCGATCGGCGCCACGGTCGCCACGCTCAGCGTTGTCCTCGCCGTCCGCCGGGGCGGCACAGGCCCGCTCCGCCTTGTCGCCACCGTCGCCGCAGATCACGTAGCGGCCGTGGATCTCGCCGCCCGCGCCCTCGGGGACCTGGATCCGGTAGCGAAGTGCGAAGCCACGGAAGCGGAAGTGGCTTCCGACCGCCTGCGCAACGCCGCCACGTCCCATGCACATGTAGACGCGGCCCCTGTCCGTCTCCTTCGACTTCGCCTCGCCCGTGCCGGCACAGCGCACCTTGAGGTCACCGGCCAGGTCGAGGAAACCGACGTAGCCGGCCCGGCCTCGGAACGTGAGCGGCCGCTGCTCGTCGAGCGACGCCATGGTCAGCTCGCCGCCGACGAACGCGGCCCCGGCGAGCGTCGCCGGCCCTTTGAGCTCCTGCTGCTTCGCCGTCGCCGTCGCGGGCAGTGCCAGCGCGAAGAGGAGAAGCGGAACGATCCTGATGCTTCGCCACATGATGTGGACTCCTTCGGTCGAGTGGTGTTGCCTCGAACCGCAACTTGACCGGCTGCGGTAAGCGCCCGAAGGTGGACGGGTAACGATTGAATGCGAGAGATGTAAGGGTTCGTCTGGATCGTCACTCAACCGAGTGACGGCGCCTTCATCGCGAGCAGGTTTCGCTCGTCGTCAGGCGCTCGAGGAGCGTCGCGAGCGTCGCGAGCTCTTCCGGATCGAGCCGCTCCTCGAAGAGCGTGCGGACGGCGGCGGCGTGCGATTCCGAGGCCCCATCGAGTCGCTCCCGGCCGGCGGGAGTCAGGACAGCCCACACGACGCGCCGGTCGGAGGGGCACTCCATCCGCTCGACGAGCCCGGCCTCCTCGAGACCGTCGAGCAGCCGCGTGATTCCGGACGGCGTGAGCAGCACGCGCTCGACGAGGTCGACGCGGCGCAAGCGGCCGCAATCGGCACGCGAGAGGTGGAGCAACACCTCGAAGTCGTTCAGCGTCAGCCCGTGCTGGCCGACGAGCTCCGCGCTGACCTGCCGCGTCGCGCCTGCGTGGAGGCGGAGCAGCCCAACCCAGGCGGCGAGTGTGGAGGACGGCTGAGTGGGTATGGCGTTAGTCATTGCTCACACAATACTTGACAAGTCAATATTGATCAAGCTACTATTGCGCCGTCAACGAAATGTTCTTTCACAGGAGGCTCGCATGTCGGCCACAGAGACGATCACCACCAAGCATCGCATCCCCGCCGGCGACTGGAAAGCGGACAGCGTCCATTCGTCTGTTGCCTTCTCGGTCACCTACCAGGGCGTCGGCACGTTCCGCGGTGGTTTCACCGATTTCGAGGCGAGCCTGACCGGCGGCGAGGCGCCCCGGCTCGAGGGCCTCGCCCGCGTTGCGAGCGTCACCGCCCAGGACGAGAACCTGATCGGGCACCTGCAGTCGCCCGACTTCTTCGACGCCGAGCAGTACCCCGAGATCCGCCTCACCGGCACCGACTTCGCCTTCGAGGGCGAGAACGTCGTCATCCAGGGCGAGCTGACCCTGCGCGATGTCACGCTGCCGGTCGAGCTGCGCGGGACGATCAGCGTCCCCGGCCTCGACGCCTACGGCAAGGAGCGCATCGGCGTCTCCCTGTCGACCGAGGTCGACCGCACCGCCTTCGGCGTCTCGTGGAACGCGGAGCTGCCGAACGGCGGCGTCGCCGTCTCGAACGAGACCCGCCTCGAGGCCGAGCTCGTGCTGGCCCAGGCGTAACGATGAGGATCCTCGCGGTATCGGGAAGCCTCCGCCGCGACTCCTACAACGCCCAGCTCCTGCGCGCCGCGCAGGAGCTGGTGCCGGCGGGAGTCGAGCTCGAGCTCTACGACGGGCTCACAGCGGTGGAGCCGTTCGACCAGGACGAAGAGCGCGACGCTCCCGCGGGTGCGCAGAGCTTTCGTGACGCGATCGCGGCAGCCGATGCCGTCCTTTTCGCCACCCCGGAGTACAACTCGTCGATCCCCGGCCAGCTCAAGAACGCGCTCGACTGGGCGTCGCGCCCGACCGTCAATGAGGGCGCCCTCTGGTCGAAGCCCGTCGCCGTGATCGGCGCCAGCACCGGCTCGTTCGGCGCCGTCTGGGCCCAGGCCGAGCTCCGCAAGGTGCTCTCCGCCTCCGGCGCCCGTGTCGCCGAGGCCGAGCTCGCCGTCGGTCGCGCGCAGGAGCACTTCGCCGACGGCAGCCTCGTCGACCCCGAGCTCCGCCGCAGCCTCGCCGAGGCGCTGGAGACGCTCGTCACCTCGGTCCGCCCCGTGCTCGCCGCGGCCTAGAGCGCAGCGACGAGCTCGAGCAGGTCGTCGAAGCGCTCGAACGGGACGCCCTCGCGCTCCAGGTGCCGCGCGAGCCCGTCGCGGGCGAAGACACGCGATGCGGCCCGGGCGGCGCAGTAGTCAGAGGCCCCGTCGCCGGCGTAGGTCACCTCACCCGGCGGGAGCTGCGCGCGCTTGCACGCCTCGCCGCACTCGGGGCACGGCGCCTCGTCACGCCAGGTGACGCGCCAGCCGCCCGGTTCCGCGTGCACGTGGTTCGCGCGCACGTCCAACCCGACGACACCCTCGCGAGCCAGGATCGGCTCGATCAACTCGTGGAAGCCGGAGGAGAGGATGATCGGCCGGTGCTCGCGGGCCAGCTGGGCAAAGCCGCGGCGCACCTCGACGTGCTCGACCATCCAGGCGACGACCTCGTCGAGCGGCGCGGTCACCGTCTCGAACTCCATCGCGATCACCTCGTGCAGCGTCATCGTCTTGAAGAGCGCCCGCTCGGCGTGCTCGAAGACCTCCGCCTCGCCGAACTCGGCGAGCAGGAGGTGCAGGCCGTCCACCGCGGTAACGGTGCCATCCCAGTCGAGGACGAGCACTAGAGGTGAGAGGTGAGGCCGGCGTCGTCCGGTGTGGTGCCGTCAGACTCGTACCACGAGTACGCGTATTTGCCGTCGTCGAGGTCGCGCGCGAACGTGGTCAGCCGCAGCGGGTTGAACGTGTCGCACATCACTGCGAGCTCGCCCGTCTCGGCCATCCCGATCGAGCGCTCCGCGAGGCCCGGCTGCGGCCCGTGCGGCAGGCCCGACGGATGGAGCGTGATCGAGCCGACGTTGACGCCCTTGCGCGAGCCGAAGTTGCCGGAGACGTAATAGATCATCTCCTCGGACTGGAGATTCGAGTGGTGGTACGGGATCGGCACCGCCTCCGGGTCGAAGTCGAGCTTGCGCGGACAGAAGGAGCAGATGACGAAGTTCCGGCCCGCGAAGGTCTGATGGGCGGGAGGCGGCTGGTGGATCCGGCCGGTGATCGGCTCGAAGTCATGGATCGAGAACGTCCACGGGAAGAGGTAGCCGTCCCAGCCGACGACGTCGAACGGGTGATAGTCGACGACGTAGGTCTGGTAGCCGCCCCGCACCCGCACCTTGATCGGGAACTCACCGGTCTCGCGGTGGGTGTTGAGCCGGGTCGGCGGATGGATGTCGCGGGTGTAGTACGGCGCCCCTTCGATGATCTGGCCGTACTGGTTGCGGTAGCGGCGCGGGATCTCGATCAGGCCTGGCGTCTCGAAGACGACGTACCGCTGCGGCCCCTCGGGACGGAAGCGGTACGTCGTTCCGCGCGGGATGACGACATAGTCGCCCTCCTTGTAGGGCAGCTCGCCGAACGTCGTCTCGAGCGTGCCCGATCCCTCGTGGACGAAGATCGCCTCGTCGCCCTCGCCGTTGCGGAAGAAGTAGTCCATCGAGTCGGTGGGGCGGCACAGGGAGATCTCGACGTCGGCGTTCCACATCAGGAGTCGCCGGCCCGTCACCTCGTCGCCTCCGGGCGGCACGTCGTAGGTGTTCAGGAGCCGGTGCTGGTGGGTGTCGGGCACCCACTCGTCGCGCACGATCGGCTCGAACTGGGCGATCTCCAGCACCCGGCAGGGCGAATGGAGGTGGTAGAGGATCGACTCGTTCCCGGTGAACCCTTCGAGGCCCATCACCTCCTCGGTCAGGAGGATCCCGTTCTCCCGGTGCTGGATGTGACGCTTGCGCGGCACGTCCCCGAGTCGCTGGTAGAAGGGCACGGCGCCAGGATACCGCCAGCGACTAGGTCGTTTTGGCGCCTACCACGTTGCGCAGGACGCCGATCCCCTCGACTTCGAGCTCGACCACGTCGCCCGGCCGGAGCCAGCGGCCATCGCCCAGTTCGAGGATGCAGCCGGTGCCGACCGTGCCGGAGCCGAGCAGGTCGCCGGGGCGCAGCATCGTGTTCCGTGCTGCCTGCGCGCGGATCCGCTCCCACGAGAAGTGGAGGCCGAGATGGTGGCGCGCGTGAACGGCGAGGAGCGCTCGCGCGGCAACCTGCGCGACCTCCACTTCTCGTGGGAGCGGATCCGCGCGCAGGCAGCACGGAACACGATGCTGCG
>JBKJML010000042.1:0-17779 GCA_046596415.1 Gaiellaceae bacterium
GGAGTCGTTCCACATCCTCCACGGGCGCGACACGGTGCTCGCGATGGTGACCGGGACGCCGGCGCAGTTCGAGCTCGTCCAGGAGGCGCTGACCCGCTGGTGGGGGCCGCTGATGCATTTCCACGGCACTCCCATCCCGGCCGACGAGGATCCGATGGTGCACTGGCGGATCAAGAGCCAGGGAAACGAGGAGGCGCGGCAGCAGTTCCTCGACGGTTACGTGCCGCAGATTCTCGAGCTCGGGCTCGAGCTCCCCGACCCGAAGCTCCACAAGGACGAGGGGACGGGCGTCTGGTCGTACACCGAGCCCGACTGGGACGAGCTCCTGTCGGTGGTTACAGGCCACGGCCCGGCCTCGCAGGAGCGGCTCGCGTTCCGTCGCCTCTCCCGCCAGGACGTGGACTGGGTGGCGAAGGTCGTGCTTTCGGAGGCAGCGTGATCTACGAGGTTTTTCGGCAGGAGCGGAAAGGCCAACCGTTCACCCATGGGGGCTCGTTCCATGCGCCCAACAAGGAGTTCGCCGATACCTACGCTCGCGAGTTCTACGCCCGCCGCCAGGAGTCGGTCGCACTCTGGGTCGTGCCGCGCGACGAGATCATGGCGATCGACGAGTTCCCAGACGAGTTCGACCTCAAGTACCGGCGCGTCGATGGCTACTCGATCAAGGCGAGGCTGAAGGAGGCACGTGACCGCGCGGGCACAACAACTGCTTGAGATCGCAGACGACGAGTTGATCCTCGGCTGGCGCGACTCCGAGTGGACCGGCATCGCGCCCTTTCTCGAGGAGGACGTCGCCTTCTCGTCGATCGCCCAGAACGAGATCGGCCACGCGCGCGCGCTCTACGAGGTCGTGGCCGCCGAGCTCGGGACGACTGCCGACGAGCTCGCGTTCGACCGCCCCCTCGGGGAGTACCGCTGCGCACCGTTCGTCCAGCTCCGCCGGCTCGAGTGGGCGCGGACGATCGCGCGCCACTATCTCTACGAGACGGCCGATGCGCTCCGGCTGGCCGCGCTGAAGGCCTCCGGCGACGAGCTCGTCGCGGGGATCGCGGCGAAGATGGAGCGCGAGGAGGTCTACCACCGCCTGCACGCCGAGATGTGGGTGGCGCGGCTGCTCGGAGACGACGAGGGCAGCCGTAGGCTGCGCGAGGGCATCGACGAGCTCTGGCCCTACGCGCTCGGGCTCCTCGAGGAGGAGCTGCGGCCGACGTATGCGGCCGCCGTGCGCGAGCGACTGGCATTCGACCTACCGGCTGTCGACGCCGTTCCGCGTGAGCGCCACGAGCCGGAGCTGGCGGGCCTGCTCGACGAGATGACGATGGTGCGCCGCAGCGCCCCCGCGGGCGCCCAGTGGTAACGGAGGCGCTCGTCTGGGAGGCGTTCGGCGAGATCCCCGACCCCGAGATCCCCGTCATCTCGCTCGTCGACCTCGGCGTCGTCGACCGGATCGACGTCGACGGCGATCGCGTCCATGTTCGCTTCACGCCGACCTTCATGGGCTGTCCGGCGCTCGAGCTGATGCGGCGCCAGATGGAGGAGGCGATCGCCGGTCTCGGCGGCGAGCCCGACGTCGAGGTGGTGCTCGACGACTCCTGGTCGACCGACAAGATCACGCCGGCGGGCCGCGCGAAGCTCCGCGAGGCAGGCTTTGCGCCACCGCCCCCGCGCTCGGTCGGCGGACCGCAGCTCCTCCAGCTCCAGGCCCCGGGCTTCCGCTGCCCCTACTGCGGCTCGAAGGAGACGCGGCTCGACAACATCTTCGGCCCCACCCCCTGCCGCTCGGTGCGCTACTGCACGAGCTGCAAGCAGCCGTTCGAGCAGTTCAAGACGATCTGACGTCGTTCACAAACGGTCTCCTGCTTTCAGGTGACGCCCGGCCCGAAAGCGGAGGTGTCGCCTCCGGTAAAGCGTGACGACGCTTTGTGTGTGAGCGAGATCCACGCACCGGTTCTGCACTTCGGCACCGAACCGTACTAGCTCGCACCGAACTCTTATAGCGGCCACACCGAACGCGGAGTAGCCTCCGTCCAGGATGAATCAGCCGCCGCCCCTTACCGGCTATGACCTCTTCGGGGAGAACCGGCCGCTCGTCGAGGCGATGGAGCGCGAGGGCGGTGGGGCGTGGCTCGATCGCGCCCATGCCCTCGGCGAGGCTCTCGGCGGTGAGCCGCTCGAGCTCGGCCGGCTCGCGAACGACTATCCGCCCGTCCTGCGGACCCACGACCGCTTCGGCGAACGGATCGACGAGGTCGAGTTCCACCCCGCCTGGCACGACCTGATGCGGCTCGGCGTCGCAGCCGGTTTGCACTCGCTGCCCTGGCGTGAGCCCGCACCGGGCGCGTCGGTCGCGCGCGCCGCGATGTTCATCACCTGGTCGCAGGTCGAGGCCGGAACGGGCTGCCCGCTC
This sequence comes from Gaiellaceae bacterium, assembly GCA_046596415.1. GTDB lineage: Bacteria > Actinomycetota > Thermoleophilia > Gaiellales > Gaiellaceae > JBKJML01. The sequence goes on from JBKJML010000042.1 coordinate 2,408, forward strand.
TCGATGACCTACGCCGCCGTCCCGGCGCTCCGCGCGAGCCCGTCGCTCGCAGCCGAGTGGGAGCCCCAGCTGACCTCACTCGAGTACGACTTCGGGCTTCGCCCCGCGGCGGAGAAGCGTGGCGCACTCTGCGGGATGGCGATGACGGAGCGCCAGGGTGGCTCGGACGTGCGCGCGAACACGACCGAGGCGCGGCCCGGCGGCAGCGAGGGCGAGGCGACGATCCACGGCACGAAATGGTTCTGCTCGGCGCCAATGTCCGACGCGTTCCTCGTGCTCGCCCAGGCGCCTGGCGGCCTCTCCTGCTACTTCGTGCCGCGCGTCCTCCCCGACGGAACACGAAACGAGATCCGGATCGCGCGCCTGAAGGAGAAACTCGGCAACCGCTCCAATGCCTCCGCCGAGCTCGAGCTCGAGGGCGCCCTGGCGACACCCGTCGGCGAGGAGGGCCGGGGCGTCGCGACGATCATCGAGATGGTCGTCCACACGCGGCTCGACTGCGTGCTCGGCTCGACCGGCCTCCAGCGCCGCGCCGTCGCGGAAGCGACGCATCACGCCGCTCACCGAGCCGCGTTCGGTCGCGTGCTCGTCGACCAGCCGTTGATGCGCAACGTGCTCGCCGACCTCTGTATCGAGTCGGAGGCGGCGACCCTCACCGCACTCCGGCTCGCGCGGGCCTACGACGAGGACGACACGTCGTTTCGGCGACTCGCGACCGCCGTCGCGAAGTACTGGGTCTGCAAGATCACGCCAGCGGTGGTCGGCGAAGCGCTCGAATGCCTGGGCGGCAACGGCTACGTCGAGGAGTCGGTGCTGCCGCGCCTCTACCGCGAGAGCCCGGTGAACTCGGTCTGGGAGGGCGCTGGCAACGTCAACTGCCTCGACGTCCTGCGCGCGATCGAGCACTCGCCCGAGAGCCTCGACGCCTTCCTCGCCGAGGTCCGGCTCGCCGACGACGAGCGGCTCGAGCAGGCGCTGCTGGGGTTGGACGCCGAGCTCGCGACCCCCGCCGAGGAGCGCGCGCGCTGGATCGTCGAACGCCTCGCGCTCTGCCTTCAGGCGTCACTTCTCCTGCGCCACGGTGATCCCGTCGCCGCTGAAGCGTTCTGCGCGACCCGGCTTGCGGGTGGTGGCGGCAGAGCCTTCGGCACGCTCCCACGCGGGCTCGACCTGGAGCGAATCGTCGAGCGCCACCGTCCGCTCGCGGGCGCTACGGTGACGACGTGAAGGTCGAGATCCACTATTGCCCCGTCTGAAGCGGGTACGACGAACGGGCCGCGCGTGTCGTGGCCGAGTTGAGCGCCGCGGGCATCGACGCCGACGCGCTCGAGGGTGCCGTGAAGCAGTTCGACGTCGTCGCCGACGGTTCGGTCGCCTTTTCGAAACAGCAGGAGGGCCGCTTCCCGGACGATGGGGAGGCACTGCGGCTCGTCCGCGCCGTATGAACGTCACTCATCCCTTCGGGGTTGCGATCGCGGCGGGCGACGAGGACGCCGCGGTTGCGACGCTCGCCGACGACATCGAGTTCCGCAGTCCGGCCGTACACAAGCCCTACCACGGCAAGGAGCAGGTGGAGGGAATCCTGCGGCTCGTCGCGACCGTCTTCGAGAACTTCCGCTACACGAACGAGTGGCGCGACGGCACGACGACGATCCTTTGCTTCGAGGCGAACGTGGGTGATCGCGCGCTCCAGGGGGTCGACATCATCGAGGAGAACGAGACCGGCCAGATCGAAACGTTCACGGTCATGATCAGGCCGCTTTCTGGGCTGCAAGCAGTCGCAGGGACGATGGCGTCCCGGCTGGGCCTGAGCCAAGACCCATGAGTGTCGACCGCGACGAGATCGAGACCACCCGCGGCGAGAAGCTGCTCGCCGTCGTCCTGACCGCCTTTCTCCTGGTCGGCACCGGCTGGGTCTACTCGAAGCTCGACCGGCAGGGCCCGTACGAGCCACCCAAGATCTCGGCTGAGGATCGGGTGGCGATCGCTCGCTACGAGACAGCACAGCGTCAGCACGGGCTCGCGGCAGAAGACGTATCCGTGACGCGTTCCGCCATGGAAGACAGCCGCGAGGCCTACCGCACCGCGCTCGACGCCGGCGCGCCGGCAGGTGCGCTCCAGCGCGAGTACCGCGCCGCCGAGCGCCTCTATGCGAGCGCCCAAGGGGTCGAAGCCGAGGCACAGGCCGAGCTCGCAGTCGCGAAGCCGGCCGGGCGCGCCGCCTACGAGCGTCGCGACCGCGCCGCGCGTGACCGCGACGACGGGGCGGCACGAACGACCTTCCTGTTGCGCGCCGGCTTCCTCCTGCTCCTCCTGGCGGGCGCCTACGCGTGCTTCATCCGCCTGCGCGGCTCGCGCTTCCTACCCGTCGCCGGTTCGCTCGTCGCAACGGCGGCGCTGATGACGCTCTTCTTCGCAGCCGACTACCTGAACGACTACATCCGCTGGCAGGATCTCGGGCCGCTCGTCCTCTCGCTCGTCGGGATTGCGCTCACGCTCGGCGCGTTCGTCAGCCTCCAGCGCTACCTCACAGCCCGCATCCCGCTCCGGCGCCTGCGTCGCGCCGAGTGCCCGTACTGCGGCTTCCCGGCCCGCGGCAACGACCACTGCGAAGGCTGCGGTCGCAACCTCGTCGCGCCGTGCCCGGCCTGCGGCAGCCCTCGCCGCGTCGGCGTCACGCACTGCGGTGCCTGCGGCGCTTCTTAGAACTCATTTCAGAACGAAGCCTTGAGCCGAAGGGTCGTTCCGAAATGAGTTCTTAACCGCTCTAGCGCAGGAGAAAGCCGGTGCCGAGCGGGTCGTCGGGGTCGAGCTCGAAGCTCGCCCGGCCGGTTCGGTAGGCGCTCCCCTCGACCTCGGTGACGACAGCTGCGAGGCCGGCGACCTCCGCAGCTGCGACGACACGGCCCGTGAACTCACTGCCGACGATCGAGAGGTGCGAGAGCTTCTCGCCCCGCGCGAGCCGCCCCTGAGCGTCCAGCAGCGCGAGCCGCGCCGAGGTGCCGCTGCCGCACGGCGAACGGTCGACCTCGCCGTCGGCGAAGACGGTGACGTTGCTCTGGGTGAGCGGCGTTTCCGACTCGTCCTGCCAGAAGATCACGCCGTAGACGTCGCGTAGCTCCGGCTGTTCAGGATGCACGATCTCGTGCTCGGCCTCGAGATCCCGCTTGATCGCCCGGCCGAGCTCGATCAGACGCGGCAGCTCCGCCGGCTCGACGCGCTCCGCCACCGATGCGTAGAAGGCGCCACCGAAAGCGACGTCCACGCGCCGGCCGGCCGCCTCGATCCCCTCCCCCCAGACGAACGACGGCACGTTCCGGAAGCGAACGGAACGCACCTTGCCGCCCTCGACGCGCGCGACCGTCTCGAGCCGTCCCGACGGGACGTCGACGACGACGCGCGTCTCCGGCTCGCGCCGCTCGACGATCCCCTCGTCGATCGCCCAGGTGACGAGCGCGATCGTCCCGTGCCCGCAGGCGGTCGAATAGCCCGCGTTGTGGAAGAAGACGGCGCCGAGGTCGGCGCCGTCGTCCTCCGGCTCGGTGACGAAGCAGCCGTACATGTCGGCGTGTCCGCGCGGCTCGTTGACGAGCAGCCGCCGCACGTCGTCCAGGCGCTCGGCTGCATCGCGACGTTGCGCCAGAATCGTTGCGCCGCGCGGCGGTTCCATGCCGCCCGTGACGATCCGGAAGGGCTCGCCGCCGGTGTGGTAGTCAGTCGTCTCGATCAAGCGCCGCGAAACTGGGCCGGGCGCTTCTCGATGAACGCCTTGACGCCTTCTGCGAAGTCCTCCGACTTCGTGGCGGCGTCCTGGAGCTCCGCCTCGAGCGCAAGCTGCTCCTCGAGCGACGCGTCGTGCGCCTGCTCGAAGAGGCGCTTGGTCAGCCCGACCGCACGGGTCGGGAGCGCGGCAAGCCCGGCCGCGAACTCGGCGGTGCGCGCAGCGAACGCGTCTGCCTCGATCACCTCGGAGACGATCCCCCAGGCGTGGGCCTCGGCGGCGGTCAGCTTCCGGTTCGTCGACATCCACTCGAAGGCCCGCGCGAAGCCGAGCAGCCGGTGGATGAACCAGGAACCGCCCGAGTCGGGCACGAGGCCGATCCCCACGAAGCCCGGCACGAAGCTCGCCGCAGCGGACGCGATCCGGATGTCGCAGGCACACGCGAGCGAGAGCCCCGCCCCCGCGCACGGCCCGTTGACAGCAGCGATCACGGGCTTCTCGAGCGCCCTGATCGCGCGGATGTTCGGGTGGTAGGTCCGCTCGAGTACGTCGCCGATGCTCGCCGCGACCTCGCTGAACTCCTTCAGGTCCTGGCCGGCGCAGAAGCCACGTCCGGCACCGGTGATCACAACCGCCCGCACGTCGGGAGAGACGGCTTCCTGGAGTGCGTCATGAAGCGCAGCGTGGAGAGCGGCGTTGAAGGCGTTGAACACCTCCGGCCGGTTCAGCGTGATCGTCAGGACGGCGCCCTCGCGGGACGTCAGAACTTCACCCATCCGCCGACCCTAACGCTTCCGTTGCAGGAAGCCACGCACGGCATCCTGGGTCTCGTCGTTCAGCATCGAGAGGGCGAGCCAGTCTCGCGCATGACCGATCGTCTCGTTCCAGGAGAGGTCGCGCCACCAGTTGAGCTGCTGCTTCGCGTAGCGGGTCGTCTGCGGCAGCTTGCGAGCGAGGTTCTCGACCCAGGCATCGACGGTCGCATCGAGCTCGGCAGCGGGGACGGCGCGATTCACGAGGCCCCACTCCGCCGCCTGCTTCGCCGGCACCTCTTCGCAGAGCAGAACCATCTCGCGTGCGCGGCGCTCGCCGATCATGATCGGCAGCCACTGCGTCGCGCCGCCCGCCGGAACCGAGCCGTGCTCCAGGCCGACGTGACGGATGAACGCGTCGTCGACCATGAGCGAGAGGTCGCAGGCCATCTGCAGCTCGTTGCCGCCACCGACCGCGATCCCGTTGATCCGGGCCAGGGTCGGCTTGCCGATCTCGCGCAGCCGGTCGTGCATGTCCTTGAAGGCGCCGAACCACTTCCAGTACTCCTTCGGTTTCCCGAGGTAGTCGGCGTCCCAGCTTGCGAGGTCGGCACCGACGCAGAACGCCCGGCCGGTACCGGTGACCACGACGACCCTGATCTCGTCGTCCCAGGAAGCGTCCTCGCAGGCGCGCGCGATTTCGCGCAGCATCTGGAAGTCGAAGGCGTTCAGCTTCTCGGGGCGGTTCAGCCGGATCGTCGCGCGGTGCCCAACCTTCTCGTAGACGATCGCCTCGAACCCGAGCTCGTCCGGCGCCACCGGCCGGGGATGCGTCGGCTCTCCCATCTAGCCCGACACCGCCGCGAAATGAACGTGGAAGGGAATGCCCATCGCCGTCGCGTCAGCCGCAGTGGCGCCGAACTCGGGCGAGCGAGACGCTGCCTTGAACGCGTCCAGGTCGGGGAACTCGAACTCCGCGTAGTAGGCGAACTTCGGCTCGCCGAGCGGCGAGCCGAGCACCGGGCCATGGCGAAACGTGGCCCCTTCGACCTGGTGGCACAGCTCGATGTGCTCCGCATAGCGCTCCGCATCCGGAGCCGCCTCGTAGACGATGAAGACTCTGACCATGTGCCCTCCTTGGGTGAGCTGGCAGCGTAACCCGTCGTGCTAGCGTCGGTACGTGCCTCCGGAGGCCTCGTGAGCGGATCGGGAGTGGCTGCTTCGATGGCGGTCGCCGGCGGCGTGCTCGGGTCGGTGCAGGTGGCGATCATGGGGCGCTTCGGCGACCGGATCGGCTCCTTCGAGGCGCTGGCCTTCTCGACAGTCGTCACGGCGCTCGTCGCCGCCGTCGCGCTCCTCCTCACACGGCAGAGCCTCGACGGCTACGAGGCGGCGCTCCGCTCACCGGCGTGGCTGTGGCTCGGCGGGCTCTGCGGCGCCTTCATCGTCCTGTCCGTGACGGTGGCCGGCCCTCGGATCGGGACCGCCGCCACGATCGCCCTGCTGATCACGGGCCAGCTCGCGATGGGCGCGGCGATCGACCGCTTCGGCCTGTTCGGCCTCGAGCGGATCCCGCTGACGTCCACGCGCATCGTCGGGCTGCTCCTGCTCGCGATCGGCGCGGCGCTGACGCTGCGGAGGTAGGTGGGCCACGGCACGAAGGTGTGGGTCGCACTCGGGACGGTCTACGTCCTCTGGGGCTCGACGTACATCGGCATCGCGGTCGTCGTCGAGACGCTGCCGCCGATCCTCAGTGTGTCGCTGCGGTTTCTGCTCGCCGGCGCGCTGCTGGCGGGCTGGGTGCTCTGGCGCCGCGGCCGCACCGCCTTCCGGGTGCGGCCGACCGAGGCGGCGACCGCGATCGCGGTCGGGATCTTGCTCCCGTCCTCGAACGCGCTCCTCTTCCTCGCCCAGCGCGACGTGCCGAGCGGGCTCGCGTCGCTGATTATCGCGACGGTGCCGCTCTGGGTGATCGTGCTCGGGCTCACGACCCGCGTCCGGCCGACCGGCGCCGTGCTTGTCGGCGTACTCGTCGGCTTCGCCGGCGTGGCGCTCCTCGTGCGGCCGGGCGGCGACGTGGGCGACGCGACGGCACTTGGCCTCACGTTCGCCGTGATCTCGGCGGTTACGTGGGCGATCGGCTCGTATGTCTCGAGCCGGCTGGCGATGCCGAAGGACGCGTTCGCCGCGACCGCGATCGTGATGACGGCAGGCGGTCTGTTCCTGCTCCCGATCGGGCTGGCCGTCGATCCCATCGACCCCGGCTCCTGGTCGATCCGCTCGATCGTCGCGTTCGGATACCTCGTCGTCTTCGGCTCGCTCGTCGGCTACACCGCGTACGTGTGGCTGCTCACGAACGCCCCGATCGGCAAGGTGGCGACCTACGCGTACGTCAACCCCGTGGTCGCGATCCTGCTCGGCGCGTTGATCCTGCACGAACGTGTGACGACGACGATCATGGTCGGCGCCGCCGTGATCGTCGCCGCTGTCGCGATCGTGGTTCGACGCGAGTCGCCTGCGACCGTCGACCCGGTTGCGGCAGGTGCCTCGCCGCCGCGCGAGCCTCGCTAGCGGGGCAGCTGGCCGGGCATCCGTCTGAGCAGGACGACGCCCGCGAGCGGGCCGAGCGCAGCGAGGGCGAAACCAACCCGCCACGACGACAGGGAGACGATCGCCGCGAAGGCGATCGGCGTCACGACCCCGACCGCCGAGAGCACGGTCTGCTGGAGCCCGATGGCCGCCCCGCCGCGACGCCCGCCCAGTTCGGCCGCGAGCGTGAACGCGATCCCGTTCCAGGCCATCGACACGGCCGTCGCCGCAGCGACCACCACCGCGACAACCGGGTCGGCAGCGGTCGCAAGCAGCGCGACGACCACGAGCGCAACCGTCATCGCAACCCCTGTCACGTGGAGCGGGCGAACGCGCGAGCCGACGAGATCGGACCAGCGGCCGATCCCGATCCGTAGCACCGCCACGAGAACCTGCGAGGCGGCGAGGACACCCGCGGCGGCAGCCGGCGAGAAGCCGCGGTCGTCGTGGAGGAAGAGGACGACGAACCCCATCAGCGCCACTTGCGCCGTCACGTAGAACCCGCCGACTGCGCAGACGAGCCAGAGCCGCCGATCGCGGAGGCTCGACTCGACGTCTTCCAGCTCGAGCGGCTCGGGTCGGCCCGGGCGAAGCACGATCGCACCGGCCGCGGCGCCGACCGCGACGAACCCGGCGAGGAAGAGGAAGCCTTCCTTCGGACCGGCGAGTAAGGGCAGCGTGACGGCTGCGAGCACGCCGCCGACGGGAACAGCCGTCTGGCGGATCCCGAACGCGAGCCCGCGCTCGTCGGCCTCGAACCAACGCATCACTGCGCGGCCGCTGCCGGACTGGACCGAGCCGCCGGCGATTCCGGCCAGCCCGAGCAGGAGCACGAGCGACACGAAGCCGGGCGCATACGCCGCGCCGGCGAGAAAGCCCGAGCAGGCGCCGAGCCCCACCGTGAGCGTCCAGCGCTCACCAAAGCGGTCGACGGCGAAGCCCCAGGGGAGCATCGCGACCGTCAGCCCGATCCATTCGGCGGCGAGCACGACCCCGACCTCGGTCAGCGAAAGCGAGTACCGCTCACGCAGCGCCGGTGCGAGCACGGCGACCGCGAACGTGATCGTCGAGAAGCTCGCCTGCGCGGTCATGCCCGCAGCGAGGATCGCCCAGCGGTAGCGCGGCGTCGCTACAGCCCGAACGGGTTGATCGGCTTGGGGCTCGTCGAGACGATCACGCTCTTCGTCTCGAGGTACAGGTCGAGCGCTTCGATTCCGAGCTCGCGGCCGAAGCCGGACTGCTTGTAGCCGCCGAACGGGATCCCCGGAAAGGCGGTGAACGGCATATTGATCCCGACTGTCCCCGACTTGATCTTCGACGCGATGCGATGGCCCTTCGCCGGGTCACCCGTCCAGATCGTCGCCATCAGCCCGTACTTGACATCGTTGGCGATCCGAATCGCATCCTTTTCATCTTCGAACGGAATCACCGTCACGACCGGGCCGAAGATCTCCTCCTGAGCGCACTCCATGTCGTTCGTCACGCCGGCGATCACCGTCGGCCGGTAGAACGCGTGCTCCCCCGGCTCGCCACCGGCGACGACTTCGGCACCTGCCTTGCGACCACGCTCGACGAAGCCGTGGACGCGGTCGCGATGCGCCTGGGAGATCAGCGAGCCCATCTGTGTCTCGGGGTCGAGCGGGTCGCCCACCTTCACCTGGGCCGCCATCGACGCGAACTGAGCGACGACGTCGTCGTACTGCGACCGCTCGACGAGGACACGCGAGCGGGCCTCGCAACTCTGACCGGCCGCGTAGTAGATCGACCACATCGAGCTCGGAATCGCGCTGGCGAGGTCCGCGTCGGCGAAGATCAGGTTCGGGCTCTTGCCACCGAGCTCGAGCGTCACCCGTTTGATCGGGTCGGACGCAAGCCGCATGATCTCCCCACCCGTCTTGGTCGAGCCGGTGAAGGCGACCTTGTCGACGCCGGGGTGACGAACGAGGTAGGAGCCCGTGGTCGGCCCGTCGCCGGGAACGACGTTGACGGCCCCCGCGGGAAAGCCGACCTCGGCCGCGAGCTCCGCGAGCCGGATCGCCGTCAAGGGAGTCTGGGGGTCGGGCTTCAGGACGACGGAGCAGCCTGCGGCCAGCGCGGGAGCGAGCTTCCAGACGGCCATCAACAGTGGGTAGTTCCAGGGGACGATCTGGGCCGCGACACCGACCGGCTCCTTCTGTGAGTAGAAGAGAAGCGAGCCGCCGATCGGGTTCGACCGGCCGGCGATCGTGCCGGTCGCGGAGGCGAAGAAACGGAAGTTCTCGACGGCGCCGCCGACCTCCGCCTTGACCGAGGAGATCGCCTTGCCGACGTTGCGCGACTCGAGCTCGGCGAGCTCTTTGCGGTTCGCAACGATCGCATCTGCGAGCGCGTGCAGCAGGCGCGAACGCTCGTTCGCGGAGGTCCGACCCCAATCGCCGTCGAGCGCCGCGCGAGCAGCTGTGACAGCGCTGTCGATCTCGGCCTCACCGGCAAGCCGGATGCTCCCGAGGGGCTCGCCGGTCGCCGGCTCGCGCAGCTCGCGCGTCTCGCCGGAGGAGGTCTCGACGGTCTGGCCGCCGATGAACGACGCGTAGTCCTTGGTCGCGATGGCCATGGGCGGGACGATAACGGTTGGCGTCAGGCTGCGGCCGCGACGAGCTCACCGACGCGGATCTGCTCGACGAGCAGCCGGCCGAACGCGACCTCGTCGTCGCCGACGAGCGCCTCGACGAGGCGACGGCCCTCCCCGTAGGTGATGCCGTAGGCGCGCCAGACCGGGTCGGTGAGGAAGTCGACCGACTGCTTGGCTCGCGCGGGCGTCACGAGTGCCCAGCGCGCCACGTACGCCTCCGCCTCGTCGCGTGAGAGACCCTGTTCGTGGATCGCGAGCGCAGCGTTGATGCTGACCCCTCGGATCCCCCGCCGTGCTGCCGCGATCGCACCCGCGAGCGCGTCGTCGTACCGGGCTCCGTGCTCGAGCAGGACGGCCGTGACCGCTGCCGTCGTCGCCCCGTCGAGCACGATCCCAGGCCCGACCTCGGCGATCCCCTCGCTGACGAGCGCCTGGGGCGTCGGCACGAGCTGGATCCCTTCCTCGAGCCAGCCGCGCTCGTCCAGCAGCCGTCGCTCCTTCCAGGCGTGCTCGGTGTGGTGGCCCGGGAAGGTCTCGTGGGCTGCGAGGTTGATCAGCTCGCCGGCGGCGATCGGGTGGTCGACGTTCACGACGACCCGGCTTCGCGCCCCGCCCAGGTAGTAGTTGAAGGCGAGCCACGGCTCGTTCTCGACCGCCTCGACGGTCAGCGACTCGCCCTCCGGCAGGCCGTAGAGCGCCTCCGTGCGCTCGCGGAGCACGACAACGATCCGCTCGAGCGCCGGCACGATCTTCTCGCGTGGCACGAACGTCGTCTCGCGCCAGGACTCGTAGCGCTCGAGGAGCGCGCCGCCCGGCGGCAGCAGCCCGTCAAGGCGGCTGTGGATCTCCTCGAAGACCGTCTCCGGCGTCGCGCGAGGACGCACCCCGTAACAGCGCTCGACCTCGTCGGAGTAGGCGATGCTCTCGCCGGCGAGCACGCCCGCGTAGGTGCGGAGGCCGCGGAGCTGGTCGCCGAGCCAGCCCTGCCGGTCGTCCTGGAGGCCGCTCCCGGGGAGCGCAGCGAGGATCGCCTCAGCGTCGGCGGCGAGCGCCACAGTGTCTTGGAGCGACTCGGCCTCGACGCCGGCGGCAAGCTCGGGCGGTCCGTAGTAGGCGTCGACGAGCCCGTCGACGTGGCGACCGAGGCGCAGGCCGAGCTCGAGGTAGGAGCGAACGACGTCCATCAGCGCTCGAAGAGGGCCGCCTGCCCCTGGCCGACGCCGACGCAGAGCGTCGCCAGACCGTACCGCCCGTTGCGGCGCCGCAGGCCGTGCAGCAACGAGACGACGAGCCTCGCGCCGGTCATGCCGAGCGGATGGCCAAGCGCGATCGCGCCGCCGTTCACGTTCACCTTCTCCTCGTCGAGCCCGAGCTCGCGGATCACAGCCAAGCTCTGCGAGGCGAACGCCTCGTTGAGCTCGACGAGATCGAGGTCCGCGACCTCGATCCCGACACGACCGAGCAGCTTCCGCACAGCGGGGATCGGCCCGATGCCCATCACGCGTGGGTCGACCCCGGCGACAGCGCTGCCGACGAAGGTGCCGAGTGGCTCGACGCCGAGGGTGCGCGCCTTCTCCTCGCTCGCGATGACGAGCGCGGCGGCGCCGTCGTTCAGGCTCGACGAGTTACCCGCGGTGACGGTGCCACCCTCGCGGAAGGCGGCGCGGAGCGTTGCGAGCTTCTGGGCAGTCGTGTCGAGACGTGGCTGCTCGTCGCGCTCGAGGCCGGCAACCGCTACGAGCTCGTCCGAGAAGTCCGCCGCTGCGTAGCGCTGCTGCGAGCGGAGCGCAAATGCGTCCTGATCCTCGCGGGAGACGCCATAGCGTTCGGCGACGTTCTCGCCGGTCTCGCCCATCTGCTCGAGCGGGAAGAGCTCCTCGAGCAGTGGGTTCGGGAAGCGCCAGCCGAGCGTCGAATCCCAGGCGATCTGGTTCCCGCGCGGGAAGGCAGTCTCCGCCTTCGCCAGCACGAGTGGCGCGCGGCTCATCGATTCGACCCCGCCCGCAACGAACAGGTCGCCGTCGCCGGCGGCGACCGCATGGCACGCGGAGACGACGGCGGAGAGGCCTGAAGCGCAGAGGCGGTTGATCGTCACACCGGCCACTGAATCCGGGAGGCCCGCGAGAAGCGCCGCCATCCGGGCGACGTTGCGGTTGTCCTCGCCGGCCTGGTTCGCACAGCCGAGGTAGACGTCCTCGATCTCGGCGGGATCAACGCCCGAGCGTTCGACGGCGGCCCGAACGGCCACCGCCGCCAGGTCGTCAGGGCGCGTTCCGGCGAGTGAGCCGCCGTGGCGGCCGATCGGCGTGCGGACGGCGGCGATGATGACAGCGCGGCTCACGCGGTAGCCCGGGCCGGGCGACGGACGAGCTCGCCGCCGCAGTTGGGGCACACGTGGGCCATCGCCTCGGCGCACGCGTTACAGAACGTGCACTCGTAGGAGCGGATCATTGCGGTGCCCGTGTGGCCGACCTCGGCACCGCAGCGCTCACAGGCCGGTCGCAGCTCGAGAGCCAGGCCGTGGACGCGAACCGACGAAATCGATCTGAACCGGCTTGGGAAAGGCGCCGATCTCGTCGCCGCGGCGGAAGAGCTCCGCAATCGCCCTGCGGCCCTCGTCGCCGTAGTCGGTCGTGAGCTCGTTCACGTACATGCCGACGAAGCGGTCGGCGAGTGCCAGATCGAGGCCGCGTCCGAACCCGAGCGCGTAGCGCATCGCCTCGTCACGGTTCGCGAGACCGGCGCGGATCGCGTCGAGCAGCACCGCCGAGACCTCCTCGAGGCGCGGCACGTCGCGGCGGATCAGGTTCACGCCGAGTGGCAGCGGCAGCCCCGTCTCAAGCAACCACCATTCGCCGAGGTCGAGCGCCTTGTGCAACCCCGCTGCGGCGTAGGTGAGTTGACCCTCGTGGATGACAAGACCCGCCTCGGCCCGCCCGGAGGCGACCTCGTCCGGGATCTCGTCAAAGGGCAGCTCCCGGTGCGGGAAGTCGCCCAGCGCGAGACGGAGCGCCAGGAAGGCGGTCGTCATCCGGCCCGGGACGACGATCTCGACGCCACGCAGGGTCTCGAGCGTGCGCGGCTCACGGGCGACGACGATCGGCCCGTACCCCGACCCGATGCTGGCGCCGTGCGGCAGCAGCGCGTAGGTGTCCTGCACGAGTGGGTAGGTCGCCGCCGAGGTCGCCGTCACCTCGAGCCGCCCTTCGAGCGCCCACTCGTTCAGCGTCTGGATGTCCTGGAGCACCTGCTCGAACTCGAAGCCACGCGTGCCGACCGCCCCGGCGTGGAGCGCCCAGAACATGAACGCGTCGTCGGGATCAGGGCTGTGACCAACACGGATTCGCATCGCGGCGATGCTACCGGGCTGCTCTTAGCGCTTGCCGAAGAAGAACCGCTCCAGGATCGGCAGCAGCTCCTTGCGGACGAACGGCTTCGCCTCGGCGGCCTCGCCGTCGCCCTGGATCACCGTCAGGTCGTCCTCGAGCGCGCTGTTCGCCGCCTCGAGCGCGTCGTCGAGCTCGTAGCCCTCGAAGATCCAGTCATCCCGCCGCGGCTCACCGCTCGAGCGGTGCTGCGGGTTCACAGCCCGGCCGACCGACCAGAGCGCCCCCGGCCGGCGCTCGATCCAGATCACGACCCGCTCGGCGTGGCCTGCGTCGTCGACGCCTTCGAGGACGCGCTCCGCGCCTCGCGCGTCGGTCCCGGTTCGTTTCACGGAAGAGAGGATACAATCGCCATCGAGATGCTGAACGTCCGTGGAGTGTTCTCCTTTCTCTTCCAGCGCTCGTCGCAGGAAGACCACGTTGCGGCGTATGTGATCCGCGAGCACGAGCGTGGTCGCTCGCTGGCCGAGGTGCTCGAGGACCGGTACGTCCAGAACCGGCTCAGCGTGCAACAGCGCGCGCGCCTGCTCGACCGGCCGGAGATCATCCATGCGGTCGGCCACGACTCGCTCGAGGCGGCCCGCGCCTCGAACACCGTCGGCTCTTAGAGCTCGCTGCCGACGCCGCCCTCGCGGGCGCGCCGTACTGCCTCGGCGCCGATCGCCACGTCCCACGCCGCGAGCCCGTTCGACTTGAAGACGACGATGTCGGTCGGGTCGCCGCGGCCGGCCAACGTGCCGGCAACGACGTCCTGGAGTTCGTGCACCTCCAGCCAGTCGAGAATGCCGGCCGCGACCGGCTCGATCAGATCGCCCGACTCGAGCTTCGCCTGCTCGCGGGAGTCGCAGCACACGAAGCTCGCCCGCTGGAGCACGGCGTTGTCCAGCTCGCGGTGGCGAGCGTCGTTGGCGCCGATCCCGCAGACGAGAGCACCGTCGCGCAGCCATTCGCCGCGCAGCACCGGGTCTTTCGAGGTGGTCGCGGTGACGACGATGTCGGCGTCGGCTGCCTCGCGGTGCGACGCTGCGGGCTCGGCTCCGACGCCTTCGCAGAACTCGGCGAGGGCCGCCGCGGTCCGGCAGTAGGCGACGACACGGTCGATCGTCGGCTGGGCGGCGCGGATCGCGGCCACCTGCGACTCGGCCTGCCAGCCGCAACCGATCACGCCGAGCGTCCGCGGCGACGGGCGCGAGAGATGCTTCGCGGCCACGCCGCTCGCCGCGCCCGTGCGGAGCTGCCCGAGCGCGTCCGCTTCGAGCACGGCATCGAGCGACCCATCGTCGAGCCGGAAGAGGCAGACGACGAAGGAGAGGCGCCCGCCGACGACCGTGTAGGACTTGAGACCCGCATAGCCGAGCTCGGTGTCCGTTGCGGCCATCACGGCGAAGTAGCCATCGGCGAGCGCCATTCGGGCCCGCGGCAGGTTCAAGGCTGTCCCGGCGGCGAGCCGGACGAACGAGGCCTCGATCACGGGCAAAGCGTCGGCGGGCTCGAGCAGGTCCACCACGTCGGCCTCGGCGAGGAAGAGTGGCATCGCTCTAGAAGCCGTACCGCTCTTCGCGGAACGGGTCGGCGTCGTTGTGGTAGCCGTAGCGCTCCCAGAAGCCCGGCTTGTCGGTCGCTGAGAGCTCGATCCCGCGGAGCCACTTGGCGCTCTTCCAGAAGTACTTCCCAGGGATGACGAGCCGCAGCGGCCAGCCGTGCTCCTTGGTCAGGGGCTCGCCGTTCGCCTCGTAGGCGAGCAGTGCGCGCTCGTCTTCGAGGAACTCGATCGGCACGTTCGACGTGAAGCCCGCCTCTGCGTGGGCGATCGCGAAGCGCGCACTCGGCAGCTGACCGATCAGCGGCTTGATCGCCGACCAGGGAACGCCCTTGAAGGTCAGGTCGAACTTGCTCCAGCGGGTCACGCAGTGAATGTCCTGGGTCACCTCGACCGCGGGCAGCTGCCGGAGCTCGTCCCAGCTCAGCGTGAGAGGCGTCTCGACCGCACCGGTCACTTCAAACGTCCAGGTCGCAAGGTCGATCTCGGGGATCCCGCCGGCGTGGAGGACCGGCCACTTGTCGGTGAAGTACTGGCCAGGCGGCAGGCGCGAGGGGTCGTAGCCCGCCTCCAGCACCTTCTTTTCCGCCTTGCTCCTGAACATCGTCCCTACACTAGACAAGGTGCACGAGACGACGTTACGGAGCTCCGTCGCGCGCCGCCCGAGAGGGTTCGTGGGCGTCCGCGGGCCTGACGCGGAGGCCTATCTCCAGCGGATGGTCTCGAACGACGTGGCGCTCGATCCGGGCGCCTCGTGCGAGGCGCTGCTGCTG
>JBKJML010000180.1:0-7304 GCA_046596415.1 Gaiellaceae bacterium
GCGGCAACGGCGCCGCCGACGCCCGGCGGTAGTCCTGGAGCGTGATGTCGTTCTGGTCGAGCATCGTCCGCAGCACGACCGCCCGGCGCTCACGGGCCCGGCGCGGCCGCGTCACCGGGTCGTAGAGGCTCGGGTCGCGCGGGATGCCGGCGAGGAGCGCAGCCTGGGGCAGCGTGAGCTGGGAGGCGCCGTGGCCGAAGTAGGTGACAGCGGCCTGCTGGACACCGTAGGCGCCGTTCCCGAAGTAGATCGTGTTCAGGTACGCCTCGAGGATCCGCGTTCGCGGCCATTGCTGCGTGAGCTGCCACGCGAGCGCCGCTTCGCGCACCTTGCGGGCGATCGTCCGCTGGTTGCGGACGTAGGCGTTCTTGACGAACTGCTGGGTGATCGTCGAGCCACCCTCGACCACCCGTTGCTGGCGGATGTCGGCCCAGAGCGCGCGGCCGATGCCGCGGATGTCGACGCCGCTGTGCTCCCAGAAGCGCTGGTCCTCGATGTCGACGATCGCCTGGCGCATGATCGGCGCGACGTCGCCGAGCTTCACGAGCGTACGGCTCTCCGAGCCTCGTAGGACGGACAGGACGGAGCGTCCGTTGGCGGCGTAGATGGCGCCGTTCAGCTCGAGGCCCTGCTGCTTCTCAGGGTCGAGCGCCGGGATCTCACCGGCCACGGCGCTGATCAGGCCGAACGTGAACGAGGCAGATGCCAGCAGCCACACGACGGCGAGGAGCGCCAGGAGTCGGCGCTTCCGGATCCGGCGCCGCGGTCGGACCGCGGGTGTACGTCTTGGCAGCCGCAAGCTTCGATTCTAGCCGTGAGCGGCCGAAATGACTGCCAGCACGTCGGCACCGTAGCGCTCGAGCTTCGCGGGGCCGAATCCCTTCACTGCGGCAAGGTCGCGCGTCGACCGTGGCTGGGCGGTGGCGAGCTCGCGCAGCGTCGCGTCGTGGAGCACGACATAGGCCGGCACCGCGTCGTCTCTCGCCCGGATGGAGCGCCAGACGCGGAGGCGTTCGAACAGCGATTCGTCGGGGCTGCCGCCGGTCGCGATCCGAGGCAGTGAGGAGG
The DNA here is from genome assembly GCA_046596415.1 of Gaiellaceae bacterium. Classification (GTDB taxonomy): domain Bacteria; phylum Actinomycetota; class Thermoleophilia; order Gaiellales; family Gaiellaceae; genus JBKJML01. The sequence goes on from JBKJML010000180.1 coordinate 1,069, forward strand.
CAGGCCCGGCCCGCAGGAGCCGAAAGCCGTCTTCGCTCTCGAAGCTCTCGAGCGCACCGTCCTCCTCGAGCCGTTTCACCCAGCGTCCGACCTCGGCCTGGGTGGCGGCGGCGAGGAGCCCGAACGCCGGTGACCGGCGCGCCGACGGGGGCGCGGCCACCGAGCCGCGCAGCATGTTCACGAGGCCGGTGCGGCCCAGCGGCCAGCGAAGGGCCGAGACGGCGGCGTGGATGGCGGCGCCGACGTCCTCCGGCAGCGCGCGGAGCTCGAGCGCGGCCAGCTGGGGCGCACCGACGGGCGCGCAGACGTCGCACATGCCGCAATTGTCGGGGTGCGTCTCGCCGAAATGCTCGGCGACGGCGCCGTGGCGGCAGCGGTTCGCTTCGGCGAAGTCGACGAGGAGGCGGGCGCGCGCGATCGACTCGCGCTCGTAGCGGTCGAGCAGGTCGCCGAGCCGCTCGGCCGCGTCGGCCTGCGCCGGCACGAGCTCGACCTCCATCGTTCGTCCGCGGTCGAAGCCGCGCCGCACGAGCCCGGCCTGCTCAAGCATCCCGACCAGGACGCGGGTGTCGCGGTCGTGGCCGGAGACGGCGTCGAGCTCTGCCGGCCTGACGGCGGCGACTCCGTCGACAGCCAGATCGCGCAGGGCGCGATAGACGGCGCGCAGATCGTTGAGCGACGGCACGTCGCCCCGGGCGAACTTCTCGAGGCTGCGCGCGTCGCCCGCGCCCGCGAGGAGCACCGTCTCCGAAGGCCGCCCGTCGCGCCCGGCGCGACCGACCATCTGGACGTAGCTCTCGATCGAGTCCGGGAAGTTGTAGAGCACCACGAGCCGGATGTCGGGCTTGTCGATGCCCATGCCGAATGCGGTTGTGGCGACGACGGTTCGCACGCGACCCTCGATGAAGTCCTCTTGAGCCTGCGAGCGTGCGGCCGAGTCGAGCCCCGCGTGGTAGTGAGCGGCGTCGATGCCGTGCTGGCGGAGCGTCCGCGCGAGCGTCTCGCAGCTCCGGCGCGAGCGCGCGTAGACGATCGCCGAGGCGCCGTCGAGCGCTCGCAGCCGTGCGATCAACGTCCGCAGCCGCTCCTCCTCGCTCTCCGCCCGGACGACGTCGTAGCGGAGGTTCGGACGGGCGACGCTCGTCCGGACGATCTCGGGCTCACGCCCGAGCGCGGCGGCGATCTCGCGCTCGATCGCCGGCGTCGCCGTCGCCGTCATCCCGAGCAAAGCAGGCGAGTCGAGCGCGTCGAGCGCCTGTCGGATGAAGAGGTAGTCGGGCCGGAAGTCGTGCCCCCACATGCTCACGCAGTGCACCTCGTCGACGACGACGAGCCCGATCCGGGCCGAGCGCAGAGCGTCGAGAAAGCCGCGCTGCCGGAGGCGCTCCGGCGCCGCGTAGAGGAGCTTGTAGCGGCCCTGCGCGAGCTCCTGGACGCGCCGCGCCGCCTCGTCGGGCTCGAGCGAGGAGTTGACGAGGGTCGCCTGCTCCGCGAGCTCCGGCGGCAGCTTGTCGACCTGGTCCTTCATCAGCGCGATGAGCGGCGAGACGACGAGCGTCGGTGTCGGCCGCAGCATCGCCGCAAGCTGGTAGGTGAGCGACTTGCCCGACCCGGTGGGCATCAGGGCCAAGGTGTCTCGGCCCTCCACGGCGGCGCGCACGACCGCCTCCTGGCCGGGGCGGAACGCGTCGAAGCCGAAGAGCCGTTTCAGCTCCGGGACGAGGTCGGGCACCCGAACGAGTGTACGCACGACATCGGCGCGCCTTCCGCACGGCTTCGTGCCGGCCGGGTGCGGTCAGACCGTCGTGCTGAAGAGCGGCTCGCCGGTCGGCGTCGTCGCGCCTCCGTCGTCCTCGAGCGTCACGGCGACGATCGCGTCGGATGGGACCGGCCGGCTGAGCGTGACGACTGCATGGTCGCCGGTACCGTCGAAGAGCCCGGCGGGCCGGGCCACGCCGTCCTCGATCACCCAGGCCTCGTACGTCTTGCCGGTGGGGGCCGCAGCGAGGCTCGCGACCACCATGGCCGCCTGGCCATCCGCAGACACCACGAGCCTGCCGCTTGCCCCGGTCAGCGGGATCTGTCGTGCCGACGGGTCGGCCAGGACGGCGAGCCCCTGTGCCTGCGCGTCGCGTTCGCTGCGCGTCCGGTCGAGATCGCGGGCGAGTGAGCTCGACCAGAGGCCGAAGGCGAGAGCAGCGATCGCGGCGACTGCGGCGACGCTGGAGACGGCGGGCAGGGCGAAGCGCCGCCGCAACGGGACGACGTTCGGTCGTTCGCTGCGCGCCTGCGTGAGGATCTGCTCCCGCAGCGCGGGAGCGGGGGCCGGCCCGCCGGCGCCGTGCGCAAGCGCCGCCGTCATCTCCCAGAAGGAGGCGAGCTCCTCCTGGCACGCAGCGCAGGTGGCGAGATGGGGCTCGTAGCGCTCCCGCTCGGCGGGGTCCAGCGCATCGAGCGCATACGCGGCGGTCAGGTCGTGAACTGTCGGCTCCATGAGCCCTCCTCCAGGAGCTCGCGAAGGCGTGCGAGCCCCGCGAACATCCGTGACTTTATTGTCCCGAGCGGGAGCCCGAGCCGGTCGGCGAGCTCCGCTTGGGTGAAGCCGCCGTAGTACGCCAATTCGATTGCCTCGCGCTGCTGGTCGGGCAGCTGGCGCAATGCCGTCTGAACGCGCTCGCGCTCGAAGCCGAGCCAGGCCTCGTCCTCGGCCGAGCCGCCTGCCGGCTCGGGAACCCCCTCGAGCGGCTCGGTGCGGCGCCGCTCCTCGCGGCGGACGAGATCGACGGCGCGCCGGTGCACGAGTGTCAGGATCCACGTCGAGGCCTTGGCGCGTTCCGGGACGAAGCTGCCGGCGCCGCGCCAGAGACCGAGGAACGCCTCCTGGACGGCATCCTCGGCAAGCGCCTCGTCGCGCAGGATGCGGTAGGCAAGGCCGTACGCAACCCGGCCGACCCGGTCGTAGAGCTCGGCGAGCGCGGTGTCGTCGCTGCGGGCGACGAGTGCCACGAGCGCCTCGTCGGAGAGATGGGCGAGGTCGCGTCTGCGCATTGTCTCGGGCGCCGTGCGGCCCCGGTGGGGTAACGCTACCAATGCGGCTGCGGTTGCGATCACGCCCCTTCTTCGTCGCTGGGAGCCCTGGCGGTTCGATTGCGGGTCGAGCGAGTCGCACGCCGGTAGCGGATGAACCGGAGTGGTGGGAGTGACGAACAAGTTGCGTCCTCTCTCCACAAGGAGTCACAAATGAAGAAGGCACTCATCGCTGGGTCGGCCGTCGTGGCACTCGCCGCCGCGTCCGCCCTCGCGCTGGTGGCAGGGCCGAGTCCCCAGTCGGGACAGGCCTCGAGCCACCGTGAAGCACCGCTGATCTCGGAAGACCCGACAGCGGACAACACCGACCTGTACGCGTTCCGGCCCGCCGAGAACCCGGACACGGTCGCTGTGATCGCGAACTGGATCCCTGCAGAGGATCCGGCCGCCGGCCCGATGTACTACACGTTCTCGCCGACGGCTCGGTACAACATCAACATCGACAAGAACGGCGACGCCAAGGCGGACATCGTCTATCGCGTCACGTTCAAGGCGAGCTCGCCCAAGTTGTTCCTCCGCACGACCGTGCAGGGGTACACCGTCACCCGCATCGCCAACGGCCGCGCGTCGGTCGTCGCCCGCGGTGTGACGCCTCCGAACAACATCGGTGATCGCTCGACGCCGAACTACCGGGACCTCGCCGCGAGCCGCGTCTACAAGCTCTCGACGGGCGGCAGGATCTTCGCCGGCCAGCGGGACGACGCGTTCTTCGGCGACATCGGCGCGATCTTCGACCTGGTTGCGATCCGCAAGCCCGGAACGACGGGCGACAAGGGTGGCGGCAAGGACTTCTTCTCCGGTTACGCCGTCCATGCCATTGCGCTCGAGTTGCCGATCGCGCAGCTCCGCAACGGCGGCAACAACACGATCGGGATCTGGTCGTCGACCGACCGTCTCAACGTGACGGTCAGCGGCAAGGTCCGCCGTGGGTACACGCAGGTCTCGCGGATCGGCAACCCGCTGGTGAACGAGGTCGTCGTGCCGACGCAGTTCAAGGATCTCTGGAACCGCTCGGCGCCTGTGAACGACAAGCAGTTCGCCGGACCGGTGGTCACGCCGATCCTCGCGAAGCTGCTGAACCAGCTGTACAAGGTCAACGCGCCGGAGACGAACCGGACCGACCTCGTGCAGGTCTTCGGCACCGGCATCCCCGGGCTGAACTTCACCGGTAAGACCGTTGCCGACCTGCTGCGGTTGAACCTGACGATCGCTCCGACCGCCAAGGGCAAGGAAAGCCGCCTGGGCGTCATCGGCGGCGACAAGGCCGGGTTCCCGAACGGTCGCCGTCTCGGCGACGACGTGATCGACATCGCCGAGCGCGTGATGGCCGGCGAGCTCAAGGGCAACAAGGTGCCGCTCGGAGACGGAGTCGATTCAGACGACGTCCAGCCGATGGACATCTTCCCCTACGAGCACGATCCCGCGGGTGGCTTCGAGAACCTGAAGGGCAAGCAGAAGCCGTAAGGCGTAGCGCGAAGAGGGGGGCCGCACCGTTGCGGCCCCCCTCGCGCTTCGCTCTCCCCATGACACGCACCTCGATCTTCATCGCTCTGCTCGTCGCACTTGCCGTCGGCGCCCTCGTCGGCGGCATCGCGCGGGAGTCCCGCTCGGCCCCTGCTACGGCGCCGGCCCCGCGTGCGGTGACCGAGCAGCTGCGCGCCGGATTCGGCGTGGGCGACACGCGCGTTCTCGTTGCGCAGTTGCAAGGCCAGCTCCGCCAACGGCCGAGCGCCTCCGGCTACTCGCTGCTCGGGCTCGCCTACGAGCAGCGGGCGCGCGAGACCGGTGACGCGTCGTACTACTCTCGCGCCGACGGTGTCTTCCGTCGTGCGCTCGACCTCGCTCCGGACGACCGGGACGCCCTGATCGGGCTCGGCTCACTCGCCCTCTCGCGCCATGAGTTCGGCCGCGCGCTCGAGCTCGGCCGCCGCGCCGCGCGCCAAGACGCCGGGTCGGCCCGCGCGTACGGCGTGATCGGTGACGCTTTGATCGAGCTCGGCCGCTACCGCGAGGCCTTCGCGGCCTTCGACCGGATGGCCTCGCTCAAGCCGAACGGGCCGGCGTACGCCCGGGTGGCCTACGCGCGAGAACTGATCGGACGCCCTGCGCAGGCCGAGCGAGCACTCACGCTCGCGATCGATGCCTCGATCGGCCAGAAGGAGGCCTACGCCTGGAACGCCGTCCAGCTCGGCAAGCTCAAGTGGGCGCAGGGGCGAGTCGGAGAAGCTGAGACTGCCTACCGCGCTGCGCTGACCGTCTTCCCGGGCTACGTCTACGCCTTCGACGCGCTCGCGCTCGTCGAGGCCTCCCACGGCCGGTTGGCGCGAGCGATCGCGCTCGAGCGGCGGGCGGTCGACTCGGTGCCGCTACCCCAGTTTGTGGCCCAGCTCGCCGATCTGCTTCGCGCGAGCGGCGATCTGCGCGGGGCCAAGGAGCAGCTCGAGCTCTACGGCGTCATCTCGAGGCTCCAGACCGCGAACGGCGTTCGTACCGATCTCGAGACGGCGCTCTTCCAGGTCGATCACGGAATCCGCCTGCGTGAGACCCTCGAGCTGGCTCGGTCCGCACGCGCGCTGCGGCCGTCGGTTCAGGGAGACGACGTGCTCGCCTGGGCGCTCGTGCGAAACGGTCGTTGCGGCGCTGCCCTCGTCGCGTCGAAGCGGGCGCTTCGGCTCGGCACGCGCGACTCGCTGATGTTCTTCCACCGGGCCGAGATCGAGCGCTGCCTCGGGCACGCCGATGCGGCGCGAGCGTGGTACCGCAAGGCGCTCGACCTGAACCCCCATTTCTCGCTTCTCTTTGCCCCCGTCGCACGAAAGGCAGTCGCATGAAGAAGCTCGCCGTCCTGATCGTTCTCGCGGCCTGCCTGTTCGCGCCGGCCGCGGCGATGGCCCATCCGCTCGGGAACTTCACCGTCAACCGGTACAGCCGCGTCCAGCCCTCCGGCGACCGGGTGTACGTGCTCTACGCCCTCGACCTGGCCGAGATCCCGACCTTCCGTGAGAAGGATGCCGCTCGCGACCCCGAGGCGTATGCGACCGCCATGGCGGCGAAGATCGGGCGCGGTCTCGAGCTGAGCGCCGCCGGGCAGCCGCTCGCGCTCGAGCCGATCGAGCGCCGGCTTGCCTTCCCGCCCGGATTCAGTGGGC
>JBKJML010000172.1:0-36342 GCA_046596415.1 Gaiellaceae bacterium
CTCGTCGGCGGCGCCTACGTCGTGATCGATCGCGAGGGGCGGCGTGGGGCGACCGTGCGGTTTCCGACCGACGACGAAGCCCTGCGCCGCCGCCTCGAGTACGTGAACCCCATCGCCCATTCGACGGTCGTCTTCCGCCGGCGGGCCTACGAGGAGGCGGGCGGGTACCGCCTCGACGAGTTCGAGGACTACGACCTCTGGCTGCGGATCTCGGAGCGCCATGAGCTGGCGACGATCGGCGAGCCGGTGCTGCTGGTCCGCCATCACGCGGGGCAGGCATCCACGGCTCGCGTGGAACGGCAGGTCCTGACCGGGCTCGCGATCCGCGAGGCCGCCAAGCGGCGCCGCGTGGGAGCGCCCGATCCGCTCGACGGAGTGGCGACGGTAACCGTTGAGCTCGTGCGTGGGCTCGGGGTGTCGCAGAAACGCATCGACCGTGGGGTGGCCGACCACCATCTGCACTGGGCAGTCGAACTGGCGACTGCGGGCGAGGATGAGGCGGCGCAGCGCCTGCTTGAGGGGGCGAGAGCCCACGGTGTGGACGTATCCCGCCGGGGGCTGGCTGCCCTGGTCGCCCTTGGGCGGGCAAAGGCCGCCCTGCGCGAGCGCCGTCGGCTCGCTGCCGCCGCCGAAATCGTGCGTGCGCTCGCCAGCGACCCGCGCGTCGTGACGGCCCGGCTTCGACGCGCGGCGAGCGGGTGGCGAGCGGGTTGAACGACCCCCGGCTCGCCTAGGTCGAGGCAGTCTCACGGATCGGCGCGCCCGTGCTGACGCGCCAGGTTGCGATCACGCGATGGATCGTGGCGCCGATCGCCGGGATCGTGACCCCGAGATCGAAGAAGAGCCGCGCCCGCTCCGAGGCTGCCAGGCCGAAGCGCTGCTCCTTCTCCGGGTCGGCCAGCAGCTCGCAGACTGCCTGCCCGACCGCGTCGGCGTCGCGTTCGACGTAGACCCCCGAATGGCCGTGGACGAACGCGTCGAGGTTGCCTTCGATCCCTGTCGCAACCACCGCTTTGCCGCACACCATCGCCTCGAGCAGCGCATGTGCGAACGCCTCCGTCTTCGACGGGACGACGACGATGTCCATCGCGTGGATCCAGTCGTAGACGAACGGTGCCGGGACGAAGCCCGGTCGAACGAACGCGTCCGTGAGGCCGAGCTCCGCGATGTGCTCGATCACCCGCTGCTCGAAGGCGTGACTCTCCGGTTGCCCGTCCAGGACACCGCCGATCAGGAAGAACCGCGCGTCGGGATGGCGTCGAGCGACGACCGCCGACGCATCCACGAACAGCTCGTGCCCCTTGCGAGGGTCGTACGCGGCGACCATGCCGATCTTAGGGCCTGGCCCCTCGACTGGCGAAGGGCCTGCCGGCGCGTCGACGACCGCCGCCGTGTCGATCCCGTTGTGGACGACCGTGATGGCGTCGTCTTCGATCCCGAACCGCGAGAGCATCTCCGCCACCGCGGACGAGCTCGCGATGAACTGGTCGGCCGTCCGGGCGAGCAGGCGGATGTAGATGTGCGCGCCCCAGCGGGGCGACTGGATCGACATCCCGATCACATGCACGATGCTCGGAACTCCCAGCCTGCGCGCCGCGAGACCGCCGGCGAAGATCGCCTCCGACGTCGAGTAGACGGCGAGCGCCGACGACTCCCGGCCGATCCGCTCGATCTCCCGCGCGGCACCGGCGTGGCGCCGGAAGAAGCCGACGAGGCGGGCCAGGTTCATCGTGCGCGGGAACGTCCCCAGCCCCTCGAGCACGCGGATCTCGACGCCGAGCTCCTGCAGCCCGGGGGTGATCCTCGCCCGGGGCGGAACGACGCAGATCGGGTCGTAGCCGGCGCCCACCGCGGCCCGGCAGACGTGCTCGAGTGTCTGCGGGGGGCCGTACTCGACCCGGTAGGGCGAAACGACGATGATCTTCCCCTTCGCGGTCATCGACCCGCGAGCAGACGGTCGTAGAGCTCCATCACGCGCTCGGTGTTCCGCTCCGCGCTGAACAGCGCCTCCGCGTGGCGTCGCGCGTTCTCGCCGAGCCTGCCGCGAAGCTCGGGGTCGCCGATCAGCTTCTCGAGCGCCGCTGCGAGCACGTCGGGCGAGCGGCGTGGAATGAGGAACCCCGTCTCGCCGGGGATCAGCAGACCTGCGCCGTCGAGCGATCCTGAAGCGACGATCACGCGGCCGCACGCAGCAGCCTCGATCACCGGGCGACCCAACTCGGGGCCGCGGGACGGAACCACGACGACGTCGCTTGCCCGGTAGAGAAGCGGTGTGTCGGCGGTGAACGGCACGAACCGCACCGCGTCGTCCAGGCCGAGTTGGGTGACGAGCAGCTTCGCCTCGCGCTCGTGGTTGCGAGCGAGGCCGAACATCTGGAGCGTCCGACCGAAGCGCGTGTCGAAGAATGGGTCGCCGCGGACGTCGCCGCCGACGATCAGGTAGCACGCCTCGACGCCACGGCTACGCAGGAGATCGGCGGCCTGGATGAACTCGCGAAAGCCCTTCGACGGGTAGATGAAGCCGAAATACGAGATCACCGGCAGGTCGGCCGGCAGGCCGAGTGGAACTCGCGCGGACGCCGCGTCGCCCGGCGCGAACCGCTTCAGGTCGACCGGGTTCGGCACCACCTCCGCAGCGACCGAGAACGATTCGGCAACGTTCTCGTTGATCGCGATCGATACCGTCGCAAGTCGGTTGATCAGCCTTCGGATCAGCCGCGAGCGCCGGTCGCCGCCCCCATGCGGGAGCGCCGACCGGAGATGCCAGACGACCGGGATCCCCGCCCGGTGGGCGAGCCACGCGGCCGGCAGCAGCGGTGAGTCGTTGAGGTGCACCAGCGCGAAGCGCTCCGACCGCAGCGTGCGTTGGAAGGCGCGCACATGGCGTGGCAGATGGGCGAGCTCGCGTCCGAAGAGCAGCCAGCGGCGGCCGCTGTACGTGCTCGCCCAGATATGCGTAAAACCCGCCACCGGGCCTGTGTGCACGGTTGCCGGTGCGGTCCGGAAGAGCTCCGCAGCCGGGCCTGGCGGGCAGTAGACGTGCGGCTCGAAGCGATCGCGGTCGAGCTTCTCCAACAGGTAGAAGAGGCTCGTCGGCGCTCCGCCGAGCTCGGGGCGATGGTGGACGAACAGGATTCGGGCGGGGCCGTCGGCCATGGCGCGGCGCAGTGTACGCGTCGTTCGCGGTCCGCTTCCGGGCGAGACTGGCTATACGATCGGGGCGCATGCTCGCCCGCGTCCCGCCCCGCCTGCACGGGTTCGTGCGACCCGTCGTCTTTGCGGTCGGCGGCCTTCTGGCCTTGGCAGTGGCGGCCGCGGCACCGTCGACCATGCTGCTGCCCGGCCCGCATGGCCTCGTGGAGACGCTCGTCGCCGCGGCGGCCCTCTACGTCGCTTTCGCGGTCGGCGTGGCCCGTCCGCTCGAGTCGTTGTACGGCCTCGTGCTCCTGACCGTCGTCGAAGGCGCGATCCGCAAGTGGATCGTCAACGACATCACGATCTTCCTGCTCAAGGACATGCTCGCGCTCGGGATCTACGCCGCCGTTCTCCCGGCGGCCGCCCCGAGAGCGCTCCGTCGCCCCTGGTGGTTCGTCGTCCCTCTGGCAGCAATCGTCGGGCTCGCCGCCGTCTCGGCGCCGCTCACCGGCTCGGTCTCCCAGGCGGCAGTCGGTCTGCGCTCGTACGTGATCTATCTGCCGCTGCTCTGGGTCGCACCGCTCCTCCTGACGACCCGGCGACGGGTAGGGGTGCTGCTCGCCGGTTTCCTCGCGGTGGGCGTGATCGAGGCGCTCTTCGCAATGGTGCAGGCGCTCGCAGGGCCCGGCGTGCTCAACAAGCTCGTCTCAGGCGCCCTGCCCGCGATGATCACCCTGAACGGCGCCGAATACATTCGGCCGACCGGAACGTTCATGCAGACAGGCGTGACGGCCGCATTTCTCTTCTTTGCCGTCCTCGTAGCCCTCGCGGTGGTCGCGACAGGCCCGGGCCGTCGTCTCCGGAGCGCCGGCTTCGCTGCCCTCGCCCTGCTCATGTGCGGTGTGGTCTACTCCGCCGCCCGCTCACTCCTCGGCAGCCTGCTTGTCCTGACCGTTCCGGCCATCGCCTATCTGGTGACCCGCCGCCGCTTCGCGAGCGCACTCGGGATTCCGGTTGCCTTTGCGGCCGGTCTCGTCCTCGTGCTCCTCGTCGTCCCGCCGGTGCGCGACCTCGGCCAGCGATCGATTGAAGGGCTTCAGGATCGCGACCTCGCCAAGGTGGTCGTCGAGCAGGTCGACGGTCGCAGGACGGTGATTCGGATCGAGCGGGATGCGCTCGCACGCCTGGGCGAGTGCGATGCCCGTCTGAAAGCAAAGCGCACCGACGGCACCGATGTCGTCGTGCGGGTCGCCAGACCGTGCACCGGCAAGCGTCCCACGCGGGTGGCGTTCGAGCCCGTCGAGAAGGAAAACACCGCTCCGGCCGGAGGCTTCCTCGGCCGGGCCGCCGACTTCAACAAGGCCGGCGACTACCATTTCGGGATCTGGGACGGCCGGATTCGCCCCCAGCTCAGGCTCATCGCCGATCAGCGCCTCGTCGGTCACGGCACCGGGACGATGTCGCTCGGCTCGGGCTACGCGGTCGAGACCGTGTCGTTCCAGGGTGAGGGCATGTACTCGAAGCTCGCCTGGGAGCTCGGGCTTCCCGGGTTTGTGCTCTTCGCCTGGTTCCTGGTGGTGCTGCTCGTGCTCGCGGTCAAGGGCGCATTGCGCGCGCGAGACTGGGAACGCCCGGTCGCGGCCATCGCAATCGGCACAGCCGCGTTGATGCCCACCTGGTACCTGTTCACGTTCGCGCTCGACTTTCCGATCGTCGGCATCTCGGGCTACCTCTTCGCAGGCTGCGCGATCTGGTACGCCGTCAGGCCGGCGGACAGCGACGCAGCGCGTCCTCGATCAGGCTCGTGAAGCGGGCGCCGATCGCCTTCCAGGAGGCCTCCTCCTCGTAGAGCGAACGGCCTGCCGCCCCGACGTCGTCGGCGTCGGTTGCAAGCGCTTCGACGATCGTCCGGGCGAGCCCTTCAGGATCGCGGGGGGCGACGAGGAGGTTTATCCCGGCCAGGAGCGGCGGCGAAAGTCGCGCGCTGTCGTAGGCGACGACCACCGCTCCGTGGCCGAGCGCTCCCGCCAGGCCGCCGCTTCCAAGCGACAGCGTCTCCGTGTAGGTGCTGACGAACACTCTCGTCGCGGCCAGCCGGGCGGCCACCTCCGCCGCCGTGAGCGCCCCCGTCAGCTCGACCGGGGAGCCGAGCGCCAGCGCGAGGTCGCGAATGCGGGCAGCGGCGGCCGGGTCGCCGCTCGGATCGCCAAGCAAGACGAACCGAGCAGCCGGGAGCTCGGCCGAGACGAGCGCTGCGGCGCGAACGAGCGTCTCCAGATCGCGCAACGGATGAGGGAGCCCGAAGGTCGCGACGAACGGCTCGCCTGGGCGCTGCACCGCGTCGCGCGGGACCGGGACGTTCGGCCCGACGGCGACGACGGTCGCAGGCGGCGCTCCCGGCGCCAGCGCGGCGAGCGCACGGGCGCGGGCGTCGTCACTGGCCACCACGGCGCTGCTCGCGCGCACGAGCCGTCGGTGCGCCCATGCCTGGAGGAGCCCGAAGCCGCGCATCCGTAAGCGGCGGTCGGGAAGCACGAACACCTCGTGGAAGACCGTGATCAGCGGCCGTCCGTGGCGCGACAACGCGCGGGCTTCGCGCACCGCTCGCAACCAACCCAGGTGGACACCGGCACCGTAGGGCGTGAAGTTGAGGATCGCCAGCTCGTGGCCGCCCGGAGCGCCGACCGCGAAACCGCGGCGCTCGAGCTCCTCGCCGAGGAGCCGGGCGTAGTCCGCCACCCCGGAGTGGCCCGAGGAGGGAGGCGCCGTGACGGCGATCCGGATGCCCGTCACCGAGCCGACCCCGCGACCGTGAAGACGAGCATCGTCTCCGGCGGGCCGAGCTCGTCACGCGTCCGCGAGTAGACCTGGTGGACGACGACGCGCGCCAGTGGGCGCGCGCCCACGTACCGGAGCTGCTCGACCCGCTGGAGGCTCGTCGATGCCACCGCCACATGTGTGGGTCGCAGCCGCGCGAAGAACCGTCGCGTCTCGGCACGACCCGCGTCCTTCGGGAGCGCCTCGAGCGTCCAGCTCTGCACGTCGCGGTCGACGTACAGCGTGCCCCCCTCATAGAGGACCCGCGCGTCGGCCGGCAGATGGTCGTTCAGCCAGCGCGCCCCTTCGTAGTAGCTCGCCTTGCGGGCCAGGAACGCATCCGCGGACGTCCGGCCCGCGACGACTGGCGCGAACTGGGATGCGTACACGGCAGTGATCCCGAGGCCGGCGACGAGTGCCGCAGCCGTCACTGTCACGGCGGCGAGACGCCCGAGCGGGCCGCGCGCGGCGACAGCGAGGATGCCGACCGCGGCCAGCACGGCGAGTGGCGCGGTGAGCGGCAGCAGGTAGCGGGCCTGCTGCGAGGAGAGAAACCAGGCCCCCACGTACAGCGCCGACGCGACGAGGACGACCGACGCTGTTCGCCGCGCCGGCCTGTTCAGCAACGCGAGCGGTGCGAACATGAGATACAGCGGCGAGACGAAATCTCCACGGTCGAAGAGATCGCCTTTGGCGAGCAGCCGGAACGGCAGCAGCAGCGCGTCCAGCGGCCCCCGGCCCGCGCCGTACCCCTCCAGGATCTGGCGGCGCGACTCCTCCGAGGCGGCGTTCGGGCCGCCCCGCAGGAGCGGGAAGAATGGGTCGCCCGTCTGGATCGCGTTCTTCGCGTACCAGGGCAGCGCGACAAGCAGCGCCGGGAGGCCGAACGCGAGCGCTGCGCGACGGTCGAGTCGCTTGCGTGCGGCGAGCGCGCCGCCGAGGACGAGCGCGGCCGCCGTCGCCACGCCGACGTACTTGATCCCGGCCCCCGCCCCCGCGAAGACGCCGGCGAGGACGAGCGAGGCGATGCTCCCTTCGCGGATGAAGCGTGCAAGGTTCCAGGCCGCGAGCGCGAGCACGAAGGCGAGGGCCGGCTCGACGAACGTCGACGTGGCGGCCCAGGCCATGAACGGCTGGGCGAAGAAGATCGCCGCGGCCAGCACGGCGACGCTCCGGCCGGCCAGCCGTTCAGCGGCGGTTGCCACGGTCGCGAGTGCCGCCAACGCCAGCAGCAGCGGCGCATAGGCTCCCTGGACGTAGTCCCAGAGCAGGTTTCCGTCGAGCATCAACATCTCGACCGTGAACGGCTGGTACGTCGCCCAGCTCCACGACAGCTCGCCGATCGAGTGGGTGCGCTCGAAGATGGCCGGCGCCGCGGCGTGGTAGTTGAGCGCGTCCTGGGACGAGATCGGGGCGGCGGTCGCGAGGACGTCGACGAGCACGTAGACCGCGACGAGGCCGACGAGCGCGAGCTCCCAGCGCGGCCAGCTGCGGAAAGACGGCAGCCGTGCTCCGCTCGCGAGCCGTCGCGCAGCGACCGCGCCGGCCGCGGCCGAGACGACGAAGACCGGTACGTAGACCGAGGTTCTGGCCAGGCCGCCGAGCCCGGCCGCAGCTGTGAGGAGCGCGAAGCCGACCGCACCCGCACCAAGCCGGTTCAGCCCGTCGAGCGCGCGGTCACCGGTCGGGCCGGCCGGGCGGAGCAGGACCGTCCCCAGGCCGAGCCAGGAGAGGGCGGTGAGCGCCGCGAGCGCGACATGTGCGAGCGAGCCGCCCACGAACGGGCTAGCCGAGGCCGGCGGTGCGATGAAGGAGTTGCCACGCGTACAGGATCGACGCCACGGCGAGCCAGGCGAGTGCGGCCCAATAGGCGAAGCGCGACATCGCGCACGATTCTACGGCCGGTGTCGTAGCGTCGGTGTGTAGGCTCGCGGCCGATCTCGGCTGGGCAATCTCGAAGCCTCGAAGCGGGGAAGGTGAGTGGCGGAGCGCACTGACGACGGCCATGGAATCGGGCTCGCGCGCCGCGCGGGCTCTGCCATGGCGTGGGGCCAGGCAGGGAAGGTGCTCGAGCTCCTGCTCACGACCGCGATCGCGATCATCGCGGTGCGGGCTCTTCAGCCGGACGCCTTCGGGAGCTACTCGCTCCTCACGAACCTGGTCGGCCTGGCCAGTGTCTTCATCCCCGTCGTCACCACGGAGGCGCTCGGGGCCGTGCTCCCCCGCTTTCGCGACTCGCGGGAGCGGCTCTATCTCGTCCTGCTCGTGGCCGCCGCGCGCTTCTCGATCATCGTCGGCGTCTCGGCGCTCGTCGTGCCTCTTTGGGACGTCCTGCGCGGCGAGCTCGGCCTCTCCCCGGTCCAGGTCACGGTGCTGCTCGCGGCTGCTGGTTACTGGGCCGCCCAGGATCTTCTGAACACCGTTGCCGGCCTTTACCTCGCCGAGCTGAACCTGCGCCGGGTGACTCTCTGGCGGTCGGCGGGACAGCTCGCGACGCTGCTCGGGCTGATCGCGCTCGTCCTTCTCGACCAGGTGTCGGTCGGATCGACGATCGCCGTGGTCGCCACCGGCTACCTGGTGGCGGCCGGCTCGCTCGCAGTGGGGCTCCGCAAGGTCGGCCGTCCGACCCGGCCACCGGCCGACCAGGTGCGCTTCGTACTCGGCTTCACACGCAACGTCTGGGTGATCGGCGTCGCCTCGCTCGCGTTCGGGCCGCCGATGTACGTCCTGCTGATCGGCGTCATCACCGGCAAGGCGACCGAAGTCGCTTTCTACGTTGCCGCCGTCGGTGTGCTCGGGCGTGCGCAGGTCCTGCTGCTCTCGGGCTGGTCGGCGTTGATCATCCCGAGCTTCGGCGTCGTGCACAACCGTGACGGGATCCCCGGCTTGACCCACACGTGGAGGCTGTTCACGAAACTGTGGCTGATCATCGCGGTGCCCACGAGCGCACTGCTCTTCGTGCTCGCCGACCCGCTGATCCATCTGCTGTTCGGGGATCTCTACGGCCCCTCGGTCTCGTTCCTTCGCGCTGTCGCCGCCTTCGGCTTCTTCACCGGCTTCCTCTCCGGTCCGGCGAGCGTCGGCGTGCTCTGGGCACTCGACCTCCAGCGGACGGTCGTCCGCGTCCGGATGGTCACGACCCCACTGGCTGTCGGCCTCGCGGCGCTCCTGATCTCGCGCTACGACGGGCTCGGTGCCGTCATTGCGGCCGGTGTCGCGACGGTTGCGACCTCGCTCGCGGAGCTCGTGCTCGCGCGGCGAGCGGCACCGTTCGCGTACCCGGCGAGCTTCGCAGGCTGGACAATCGTTGCGAGCGCCGCGCTCGTCCTGCCCGCGGTACTGGTCCACCGGGGCGGAGCGATCTCGCTCATCGCGGTGACCGTGCTCGGCGTCCTCGCGATGGTCGGGGTTGCGGCGATCGTGCGCCCGTTCAGAGGCGACGACCTGGAGGCGCTGCACAGCGTCAGCCCCTGGCTCAGCGACTCGGTGCTGCGCCGGTTCGCGCGGGTCTGAGCGACCTACCGCCGGCGGGCGAGGACCCAGTAGCCGAAGCTGCGGTAGCGCTCGAGGAGCTTTCCGTCCGCGGCGCCCTGCAGCGTCTCGATCCGGTAGCCGGCCGTCTCGAACAGCTCGACGATGTTCGGACGCGCGAAGAAGCGCAGATGCGCTCCGGCCTGGATGCCCTCCACGGTGTAGTCCCACCGGCCGCGCAGCAGCTTGCGGATCACCGAGTAGTGGGCGACGTTCGGGATGTGCGTCACGACCCAGCCGTTGGGAACCAGCCACTCGCAGGCGCGTTCGAGGAACGCCTGCGGGTTCTTCAGATGCTCGAGCAGGTCGGAGCAGATCATGCCGTCGAAGTGCCCCGGCGGCAGGCCGTCGAGCTCGTCGGCGTCGGCGCAGATGACGTGATCGAGCTTCCGGCCGGCGATCTCGCAGGCGGGCTCGAAGATCTCGACCCCCCACACCTCGCGCACCGTGCCCTGAGTCTTCAGCTTGAGGCCGGTCTCTCCACCTGCGCAGCCGACATCGAGCACGCGGCCGGACGGCGGGACGAGGCGGATGATGTCGTCGCGGGCATAGGTGCCCTCGTACTGGCTGACGAGGGCGGCTTCCTCCATCCCGCCCGCCTGCCGCTCCCACCATGGCATCGACACGGCTCGATCCTATGGGAAGCCCGGTAGATTCCGGTCATGGCGCGGCCGTCGAGTGTGAGAGCGATCGTGCGGTCGCGCCCTGTCGCCCGGATCGCGGCGCCCGTCCTGCGCCCGATCCTGCGACGGTTCTCGCTGGAGCAGATCGCTCGCAGCCGGGTGCTGTCCGCCGCGGTGCGGGCGCCGATCGCGACGCCATGGTTCACGATCCGGGCGCCGGGAGGGGAGCGCCTCGTCCTCAGCTCGACGTTCGCGCCCCATCTCTACTGGGCGGGGCTGCCGGCCTTCGAGCCCGACCTCGTCCCCTCGTTCCTCGCGCGGATCGGGAGCGCACGCCGCTTCGTCGACGTCGGCGCGAACTTCGGCTTCTACTCGATCCTCGCCGCAGCCACGAACCCGACCGCTGCAATCGACGCCGTGGAGCCGAACCCCGA
This sequence comes from Gaiellaceae bacterium, assembly GCA_046596415.1. Classification (GTDB taxonomy): domain Bacteria; phylum Actinomycetota; class Thermoleophilia; order Gaiellales; family Gaiellaceae; genus JBKJML01. The sequence continues at coordinate 10,541 of JBKJML010000172.1, forward strand.
GTTGGCGGCCCTCTTGAAGGAGACCGCCGCCCGGAACGGCGTGAAGCTCGCCGTCCACGAGCTCGCGCTCTCCGACCGAGGCGGCACCGCGTCGCTCTCCCTGCGAGGGGGCCTCTCGTCGCTCGTCGCCGCTCGCTGGGAGCAGGACGACGTCCTCCAGCGCGTCCGGACGGAGCGGTTCGACGATCTCTTCCCCGACGGCGCCGACCTGGTCAAGATCGACGCCGAAGGGGCCGAGCCGGAGGTGTTGGCGGGGATGGAACGAGCCCTCGTGGGGTGCCGGCCGACGATTCTCTGCGAGGTGAGCGTCGAGCACGCTGGTGCCGTCGCCGAGCTTGCCCGCGGCCACCGCTACCGGATCCTGAGCCTCCCGGGCGAGCGTCCGACGGCCGAGATCGAGGTCGAGACGGGCTCCGTCAACGTCGTGCTCGAGCCAGAGCCGGGGAGCGCATGACCAACCCGAGCTACACCTGGGTCACCGCGTGCGAGAACTGCGGCAGCACCCGCTGGAAGGTCTACGGGGTCGCCGCCGACACGCGGCCGGCGCACCCGGTGCAATGTCGCTGCACCGGATGCGACCTCGTGTTCGCGAACCCGCGGCTGACACCGGAGTCACTGAGCGCCGTCTACGAGTCGTACTACTCGCGCTACGCGCCCGACCAGTCGGCCCGCTCGATGATCGAGACCTACGACGCTGCCGCACGGACGCTGCTCGCCGAGATCGGCCGCACGAAGCGCCAGGGTGACCTGCTCGACGTCGGGTGCGGCACCGGTGCGTTCATGACGCGAGCCCGCGACGCGGGCTTTGAGGTCTCCGGGGTCGAGCTCTCGATCGAGGGCGTCGAGCAGGCGACGGGGGAGCACGGGCTCGAGCGGGTCGTCCACGGGACACTCGAAGACGCCCGCTTCCCGGCTGAGAGCTTCGACATCGTCGTCGCCTGGCACCTGATCGAGCACGTGTCGGGGGTCGGCGGTTTCGTCGACGAGGTCCGCCGCGTGCTTCGGCCGGGAGGGATCGCCGTGATCGGGACGGAGGCCCACCGGTATCCGATCAACGCCTGGCTAAGGGCGCTGCGCTTCGCGACGGGCCGGATTCCGCGTCCGGTGACGAGCGACCTCCACACGTACGTCTTCTCCACGGGCGCCCTGCGGGACTGCTTCGAGCGGCGCGGTTTCGAGACCGTGCATCTACGCGCCTACGACGAGCAGACCTCTGCGGAGCGCGCACGCCTGTTCGGCGGCGGGTCGCTACTGCGACGAGTCGGTGCAAGGGCCACCGTCGAACTGGGCGGCGCGGCGGCGCGGTTGACCCGGACGGGGCCGTACCTCGTCGGCTCCTTCCGCCGCGTCTGATGCAGTAGTCTGGCCGCCGCGTGAGCGACCCGGCCGAGCTCTACCTCGATCTCCTGGCGCGAACGCTGACCCGGTTCGCGATCGGCGAGCGCTACCACCCTGCCGATCCGCCGCGGGGAACGTGGAAGGAAGTCGCGTACAGGCCCGTGCGCGCCCTGCTCGGCCGCCGCCGGCTCGTCGTGCTTCGCGACGTGCCGTTCGACGCCGGACTGCGCGAGGTCGGCCTCGACGCCCCCGCCGAGGCAGAGACGATGATCGGCCTGCGCCGGCTCGAGAACATCCGGGACTGCGTCCGCACGATCGTCGCCGACGACGTGCCCGGCGACCTGATCGAGTGCGGAGTCTGGCGCGGGGGTGCCACGGTCTTCATGCGGGGTGCGCTCGAGGCCTACGGCGACCGGGATCGTGCCGTCTGGGTGGCGGATTCCTTCGAGGGCCTGCCGAAGCCCGACGGGAGGTTCGAGGCCGATTCGGGAGACAAGCACTGGACGCGCGTCGAGCTGATGATGCCGCTCGACGAGGTGCGCGCGTCATTCGAGCGCTACGGGCTCCTCGACGAGCGCGTCCGGTTCCTGCCCGGTTGGTTCAAGGACACGCTGCCGGGGCCGATCGAGCGGCTGGCGTTGCTCCGGGTCGACGCGGACATGTACAGCTCCACCCACGATGCGCTGGCCGCGCTCTACGACCGTGTCTCACCCGGCGGCTTCGTGATCGTCGACGACTACTTCTCGCTGCCGGGAGCGCGAGCCGCCACCGACGAGTTCCGGGCTACCAACGGCATCACGGCGCCGATCGAGCAGGTCGACTGGACCGCGTGCTGCTGGCGTGTCGGCTGACGGCGAGCTCGATTGCCGATCTCCAGCGCACGGCCACCTCGGCTTCGGCCGGCCAGGTTCCGCCGCCCTCGAGCGCCCCGCGCCGCAACTCCTGCTCCGCCTCGGCCGAGCCCAGAACCTCCAGCAGCCGGGCGGCGAACCGATCGGGCGCGACGGCAGCGACACCCGGGCCTGGGTCGACACCGCCGGTCGCTTCGAGGGTCGCGACGACGGGGATGCCGGCGGCGCTGAGCTCAAGGAGCCTCGTGCGCACCCCGCCGGCGGCGAGGAGCGGTAACACGGCGACCGTGGAGGCGTCGGCCACCTCCGCCAGTTCGCCGTACTGGCCAAAACGGCGCACTCGCGCGTCCGAGCCTTCGAGCTCGTCCGAGCCCTTGCCGGCCAGGACGAGCTCCGTCTCCGGGTGGTGCCGCCAGATCTCGGGGAGCACGCCGAGCAGGAACTCGAGCCCGAGCCGGTTCGGCGGGTAGTTCCAGTCCGCGATGAAGAGCAGTCGCCGCGGGCCGGCAGGCGCTGGAGCGTCTGCACGGTTGCGCTGCTGCGGGTAGGGAAGCCAGATCGCATCGGCCCCCGCCGTCGAGAGCCGCCCCCGTTCGGACGGCGTCGTCGCCGCAACGAGGTCGTGGCGACGCGTGAGCGTCTCCTGGAAGCGGCGTGTCAGCCGCCGGTCGAAGCTCGAGCCCCCGGAGCGGACGAGATCGTCGAGCGGCAGGCTGAAGAGGAGCAGGAGCGACGGCGCGTCGAGCTGTTCGAGGATCGACGACGCGGCGGCGCCAAAGCCGATCACGACACTGCCCTGCTCCGCTGAGCGGCCGGCCTCGACGACCACATCGGGACGGGCGTAGGCCTCGACCCACGCCGGGCACGAACGCCTCACCGCGGCGGCCGCCCTCCTGACGCGCGCCGGCAACCCGGGGCTCGGGGACGAGATCGGCAGCCAGCGCGAGGTCTGCGCGGCATACGCTCGCTCGAGCGGCTCAACAGGTTCGAGGAACGACGGCACGACGAGATTGACGTCGTGCCCCTCACGGACGAGCAACTCCACCACGGCCCGGACGAAGGAGCTCGCGCCGTCGCGTGGGGGCGACGTGGCGCCCGGGAAGACGACGGTGAGCCGGCGGTCAGCGCCCACGGTGCAACAGGGCGCGGAGGTCGCGCCAGGTACGCCGCAGCTTCAGCCGGGCTCGGCGTAGGAACGGAGGGCGCATCGCGTGTCGGTTGACGAACTGGAGCTCCCAGTCGCGGGAGTAGTCGTCGTGGGCGAGCTTCTCGAAGATGATGCTGTTCCCGGCGACAGCAACCTCGCGCCAGGTCGGTCGCTCGGCGCGGAGGAAGCTGACGAGCGGGGCCACCGACGGCATCCGGAAATCGTCGACGACGACATGGCCGCCGGGCCGCAGGGAAGGCTGGGTGAAGTACCAGTCGATGCACGGCACGGGGAACGCGTGCGCCCCGTCGATCAGCACGAGGTCGAGCTCCGGCAGCTCGAGTGATGCAAGTGCGCGCGTCGAGTCGCCGATCACCTCGCGCACGCCGTCGGTCGAGATCCGTCGCTCGGCGCAGAACGCCCGCATCCGCTCGACCTCGGCCGCCTCCGGGGTCACCACGATGTGCTCGGTCCCTGCGGCCGCGAACAGCACGGTCGAGTAGCCGCAGCCTGTCTCGAGCGTCGACCGTGTGCCAGGCAGGTACTCGAGCATCCAGGCGAGCGTCTGGGGGCCGATCGACCAGGCGACGGCCTCGTCGTCGACGTAGTGGAACTGAGGCTGGCCCTCGCCGAGCGAGGCGACGGCGGCCGCCATTCGCTCGCGGGCCGCAACCCGCTCTGCCTCGGTCGGTCCGGTCGTCGCTGGCTGCTCGGCGGGTGTCATCTCGGCGGCACTGTATTTCGCGTGAGCGCGGTGAGGTGCCGGAAGAGCGCTCTCGTCGGCTTCGTGCGTCGCCGCAGGCGCAGAATCTCGGGCAGCTCGCGGGCGACCCGCAGCAGCGCCGACCCGACAACGGTTGGGTGGCGCGGCAGACGCACCAGCTCGCCGAGCACCGTCCGGGTCGCCTCCTCCGGCGGGAGGCACTTCAGCGCGAAGCGGAGCAGGTTGTGGTGCGACGACCTGAGCCGCCTTGGGCTCACCGTCGCGCCGGCGGACATGCCGACCTTGTGCCGGAGCCCGGCTCCCGGCACGTAAACACTCGTCCAGCCGCGCAGCCAGGCGCGCCAGCAGAGGTCGAGGTCCTCGAAGTCGAGAAAGAAGGTCTCGTCGAAACCGCCCAACTCGAGGAAGCGGTCGCGACGGACCATCATCGCGCCGGCGTTCGCCGTCAAAGTCGGGACGACCACGTCGGACGGGACGACTGGGTCGATGCGGAGGCCGGGGATCGGCTCGCGCAGCAGCGAGCCACGCGTCAGCGTCGTGCGGGCATGAATGAGCCGTTCGCCGCTCCAGTCGTGCTGCCGCGGATCGGCGGCGAACACCGACTCGTCGTCGTCGAGCGCGGCGGCAAGGAGGCCGAGGCATGAGCTGTCGAACGCGAGGTCGTTGTTCGCCACGACGACGTACGCAGCGGTCGCGGCCTCGACCCCACGGTTGTAGAGCGAGCCGAGGCCTCGATTCTCGGCGGCGATGACGATCGCACCGTGGCGGCGCGCGACCTCGGCGCTCTCATCCGTCGAGCCGGCGTCGACGACGATTACCTCGGCGGGCGGCACGTCCTGGGCGGCGAGGCTCTCGAGGCAGGCAGGCAGGAGAGCTGCGCCTTCGTAGTTGCCGATCACGACGGAGACCGCGCTGCGCTCGCTCATCGAACTGCCTCCAGCTCGGCGAACGCCGTCCCGAGCAGCTCGCGGAGCCGTTCGGGGGAATGCTCCCGCTCGACGAACGCGCGGCCGGACGCGCGCATCCGCAGCAACCGGGCCTCGTCGCCCAGCACGTCGATCAGCCGCTCGGTGAGCTCGCTCACCCGGAAGCTCGCGAGGAGGACACCTCCGCGGGAGTCGCGGATCAGGTCCTCGGGGCCGCCGCAGGGGGTCACCATGGCGGGCACACCGCTCGCGAGGGCCTCGGCGACGACGATCCCGAATCCCTCCTGGAGGGACGGGAGGACGAGCATCGTCGCGCTGCGAAGGACGTCGCCCACCGAGGGCACTCCGCCGAGCCACTCGACCCCGGGGCTGGAGAGGTGCCTCAGCTCGGCCGAGAGGTCGTCCTCCGGCTGCTTCCGGCGCCTGGACTGCGTGCCGACGATCAGCAGTCGGAGGCCGGGGAATCGCTCCCGCACGCGTGGGAAGGCCCGCAACAGCAGGCGGAGATTCTTGCGAGGGTCGTTCGGACGCCCGACGAAGACGAGCGTCGGTTGCACGAGCCGTCGTTGCCAGACCTCGTCCGGCTCGGGGGCGAAGCGCTCCAGGTCGACTGGAACCGGGAGGATCCGGACGCGTTCCGGCGGAATCCCGCCGGCTTCGGCGAGTGTCCTCGTCGACGCGGGCGAGATCGAATACACCGCGGCTGCGTTCCGGAGCACGGTGCGTTCGAGACGGCGGAGCACGGGCGCGTTCACGGCGAGCGCGATCCGGCGCAGCGGCTCGAGACCGTCGCGTCGGCCGGCCCATTCGCTTTCGAGCCCGGTCGCGAGCCAGCAAGCGTAGGGCCGGCCGGAACGAAGCGCGGCATACCCGTACGGCGCGGTCGCGGCGACGACCCAGACCGTGCTCTCGCGCCGGAGCCTGCGCCCCATGCGAACCCCGCCGGTGAGCTGGTTGAAAGCGTCGAGCTCGGGCAGGAGCGAAGGAAACGCCGTCCCTGCGAAGTCGCCCTGGGTCTCCTCGTGCTCGGAAACGCGGAGCGTCCGACCGACGATCGAGGTCATCGCGCCGCGGGACAGGTAGTACAGACGGGGGTCACGTCCGAGCGCGCGGGCGGCCCGCCAGAACTCTGCAGCCAGGCTGCGGAAGCCGCCTCCGTAGCGCGGGTCCTGGGCAACAACGGGAAACTCGCGCCGGGAATCAGGCACCGCTGCCGCCCCGCGCCGCACGATCGGGTCTGAGCGCCCGTACGACCGCGACGAACTCGTCGCGAACGAGCGCCACGTCGCTGCGGCGCAGCAGGATCAGGTCTCGGAGCCGGTAGCCGAGCTCGCGGCGGAGTGCGGGAAGCACGACCGCCGCCGTCGCGAGGTAGCCAAGCGTCGCCGCGATCGCCGCACCGCGCACGTTGTAGCGCGGCACGAGTAGGAGGTCGGCGACGAGGGTCACGGCAACACCGGTGAGGGCCGAGGCAGACAGCAGGAAGAGCTTGCCGCGTCCGGCGAGCTCGAAGGTGGCGAGCTGCCAGAGCGCCAGGCAGATCAGGCCCGGCAGGAGCGCCCGCAGCGCGGGCGACGCCTCGAGGAAACCCGGGCCGAACACATGCCGGATCAGGGACGGCGCGGCGACGAAGAGCACGGCCGCGATGGCGAGCGTCGAGGCGACGACGATTCGGTACGCCGGCTCCGCGCCGCCGCTTCCGAGCTGGGCAGCCCGTGGCAGGAGCACCTGCGAGACGATCAGCGCAGGATAGAAAAGCAGCTCGGCGACGATCACCGCGATCCCGTAGATCCCGACCGCCTCGGCGCCGGAGAGAGCGGCCACGACGAAGAAGTCCAGCCGGTAGTTCAGCGACTGCCCGACGACGCCGGGCATCGCTCCGCTCGCCGCGCGGCCGATGCGGCGCAGCGACGTCGTCGAGGGCCGCAGCGAGGTCCCGCGCACCGCCTGCACAAGGTGTGGCCCGAGCACGACGAGACTTGCGGCAGCCCCGGCGGTGGTGGCGCCGACTGCGGTGGCGACGGTCATTCGGTCGGTGGCGAGCAGCAGGGCACCACCGCCCACCTGGATCACCTGGCCGAGCGCCGAGGCGAAGAACAGGGTCTTGAAGTCGCGCACCGTCGAGAGCAGTGCGGAGGCGATCGTCTTCGCCCACGACACCGGCAGCAGCGTCACCGATGCGACGACGAGGATCATGTAGATCGCCTGGATCGTCAGCGTGTAGCCGACGCTCGCGTACACGGCGACGACGACGCCGTTGACGACGGCGCCGAGCGTCAGCAGCGACACGACGAGGCTGCCGGTCGAGAAGCGGTCCTCGCGCACGAGCGACGGCAGCGAGTAATTCGACCCCAGCCCGCAGGCGAGCGCGGCGAGAGTGATCGCCGTCCCGATCAGGTTGAGGTTCCCCCGGCCGCCCGTGCCGAGGCCGTGCGCGGTCAGGACGGCCCAGACGGCACCGCCGACGGCGAACGTGACGAGCGACGCGGCGACCCAGATCACGTCGCGCGTGAACTTTCGCGGCTCTGCGCTGGACAAGCTCATGGCCCTTCACCGAGCTCGAACGTCGCGTGCAGGTTGTCGCCCACGCCGGCGGCGTCCAGCGCGAGCCCGAGCGAGCGCGCCGCGGTGCGTGCCGCGATGCCGTAGTGCAGGCCCGGCCAGCTCTCCAGCCGGAAGCTCGGATCGGTCCGGAGCCTGCGGGTGACGAGCGAGCCCATCGGCAGCGAGTGCGTGTGGTGCCTCGCGACCCGCAGGCCCGCCGGCCGTGCGGCCGCCTCCAGGCCGGCGCGGGAGAGGACGACGAGGTGTCGCGGCGCGTCGAGCTGCCACCAGTCGGCTCCGGCCCGGCGCGCCAACCGGCCGCCGGCATTCGGCGTCGCGACGAAGATCAGCCCGCCGGGGGAGAGAAGCCGGGCGGCAGTGGACAGCGCCCCGACGGGGCTTGCCAGATGCTCGAGCGAGTGGACGAAGACGACGAGCTCGAACGGCCCGGGCGGCAGCGTCTCCGGGAACCCGCCCGTGACCACGGCGTGACCGGCTTCGCGCGCGCGCGCCGCGGCGCGGTCGCCGGGCTCGACGCCGGCCGTCGACCAGCCGAGGCGCTTGAAGGAGTCGAGCACCGCGCCCGATCCGCAGCCGATGTCGAGCACCCGCCCAGGCTCGGCGAAGTGCCGGCTGAGCGCGAACGTCTCGATCCCCGTGAGCCTCGCGAGCGCCGCCGCGGCCGTCCTGCCGAGAACGCCGCGACGCAGGAGGAGCGAACGGAGCGCCGCTCGGCCCCCATTCGGCGACGAGGCCGGCGCGGGAGCAGCCCAGGGCGCGTACTCCTCCGGATAGTGCCGGGCGAGGGTCGCACGATCGGGCACGGGGTCGAGGTGAACACTTCCGCAGCGGGTGCAGCGACGGGCCGGGAATGAGCCGGGAAGCTCGTGCATGCGGTCGCGGAGGACGAGCGGCTCACCGTCATGCCAACCGCAGGTCGGGCAGGGAGAGGCGGTCATGGGCGCGGCGAGCGGGAGAGGTGGAGGACGCCGAGCGCGAGGCCGGCGGCGGCCTTGGCGACGCCGCGGACCGGCAGCGGCCGTGAGCGCGCCCGGAGCACAACCGCGCGCCGGAAGGCCGCACGCGACTGCGTCCAGTCTCGTGCGCCGAGCGCCGAGCGCCCGATCGAGGCCTCGACGTCACCCTCGATCCGGTTCCAGCGCCGCAGGACGGCGCCTCGCTCCCCGGGTGAGGCGCGGCCGACGGCGAGCTTCCGGCCGCCCGCGGCGAGCGCGCGGATGTGGAGGCTGCTCGAGTTCGTCTCGTGGACGCGCCACCTGCCGAGTAGCGCCGAGGAAGCGTAGAAGGGCCCGTTGCCGGCGAGCGCGAGCCAGGTCGGATAGTCCACGGCCGGCATGCCCTCCGGCTGGGCGAAGCCGCCCACCTCGACGAGCGCGCTGCGACGGGTCATCGCCGTCACTGCTGCAATCGGGCAGCCGCGAAGGAGCGTCGCGCGCGCGTCGAACGGCTCGTCGACGGGGAGCCCTTCGTGGCGCCAGCGAGAGAGCTCCGCGCCGTGCGCATCGATGCGTTCCGCCTCACCGAAGCTGAGCACGACGTCCGGCCGGCGGTGGTGGATCGCGACCTGCGCCTCCAGCTTGTCAGCGGGCCAGAGGTCGTCTCCCTCGAGCACCGCGACGAGCTCGCCGCGCGCTTCGGCGAGCAGCTCATTGTAGGTCTCCGCGAGCCGCCACAAGCCTCGATGCTCCTGGCCCGAGAGGTGGATGCGGGGGTCGTCGTAGTCGGCCGCGAGCCCCGGATCGAGCTGCCCGTCCTCACGCACGAGCAGCTCCCAGTTGACGAACGTCTGGGCGAGGACACTGTCGATGCACGCGCGCAGATAGGCGCCGTGCCGGAAGGTGGGAGTGAGAATCGAGACGAGGGGCAGCTCGGCCACTGCGCTCAGACCGCCTTGTCCAGGACACCGGCGATCGTCTGCTCTAGATCCTTCGTCGCCGACTCGCTGGAGAAGAGCCGCGCTCGCGCCGGGCCGAGCCGGCGGAAGCGCTCCCGCAGCTCGTCGTCGTCCAGGATTCGGATGATCGCGCGCGACAGTGCCTCCGCATCGCCGGGCGCCACGAGCAGGCCGAACTCGCCGCTGTCGAGGATCTCCCTCGGCCCTGAAGCGCAGTCGGAGGAGACGATCGGCGTGCCGAGCGCGAGCGCCTCGACGAGCACGACACCGAAGCCCTCGAAGTCGGAGGACAGCGCGAAGACGTCGGCGCGGGCGATGTAGGGGTACGGGTTCGGATCGCTGCCCGCGAAGCTGACAGCTCGCAGCTCGAGCGTCCGCGCCAGCCCCTCCAGCGCGAGCCGTTCGGGGCCGTCGCCGACGATGACCGCGGCAATCGGCCGTTGCGCCTGGACGAGCGCCAGGGCCCGGAGGAGGAGCGCGTGGTTCTTCTGTGTCGTCAGCCGGCCGACCGCGACGACGACAGGCCCCGTTGCCGGCCAGACGCGTGGTTGCTCCTGCGCGAGCGCAGCCATCGTGGCGAGCTCGACCGGAGTGTGTGCGACGCTCAGGAGCTCGTCGGCGATCCCGTACACCTGCTCGAGCTCGCCGGCGACGCCGTTCGAGACTGCGACCACCGCGTCGCCGAGCGGATAGAGGTGCCGGACCAGGCTCTGCTTCAACCAGCCGAACGGCTCCTCGTCGCTCGTGTACATCAGGAGCGGCGAGATGTGCTCGGTGACGATGAGCTTCGGCCGGTGGGCGACGAGGCGCGCCGCCACGAGCACGGTCATGTTGGCGGTGCCGCTGAACGCGACGATCGCGTCGGGCCTCGTCCGCTTGATCACCCGCCGCAGGCGCCCCACCACGCGGAGAAAGCTCCAGCGGCTCTCGCGACCGAGCTTGACGACGGTCACGTCGGCCGGCACCGGCACGTCGTCGGTGTCGCCACCGAGCACGCAGAGAGAGGGCGCGAAGCGTGTGCGGTCGATCCGCTCGAGCACCGAGGACAGCGCGCGCTCGACGCCCCCGAGGCCGAGCGTCGGGACGACGAACAGGACCGTGGCGCGGCGCGGCATGGCGCGCCGATCCTAGATGACGGGTCTGGCAGGCCTTCTGTTAGCGTCGCTTCATGGCTGGTCGACCGGCAGAGGGCGCCCGCGTCGTCGTCACGGGTGGTGCCGGCTTCATCGGCTCGCACGTGATGGACGCGTTCCGCGCCGCGGGGGCCGAGGCGGTTGCGCTCGACGACCTCTCGACCGGACGTGCCTCGAATCTCGACGGCAGCAGCCGCCTCCATGAGCTCGACATCGTCGACGGTGAGGGGGTCGCCGCAGCGTTCGACGAGTTCCGGCCCACGGCCGTCTGCCATCTTGCCGCGCAGTCGAGCGTCACGGTCTCGACGAAGGACCCGCGCCGCGACCTGGCGGTAAACGTGCTCGGCACGCTCAACGTCCTCGAGGCCGCCCGCGCCCACGAAGCCCCGGTCGTCTTCGCCTCGACGGGCGGGGCCCTCTATGGCGACCGCGCGCCGGTGCCGTCGCCCGAGGACACGGTCTTCGAGCCGCTCGCCCCCTACGGCGCCTCCAAGGCGGCAGGCGAGGCGTACGTCGGGACGTGGGGACGGTTGCACGGGATCCCGAACGTCGTCCTGCGGCTCGGCAACGTCTACGGGCCACGCCAGCGCGCCGACGGCGAGGCGGGCGTCGTCTCGATCTTCACCGACCGGCTGCTGCGCGGCCTGCCGCCGATCATCTACGGCGACGGCCTGCAGACGCGCGACTACGTCCACGTCGACGACGTGGCGCGCGCCTTCCTACTCGCTGCGACCTCCGGGCGCGCCGGAATCTTCAACGTCGGTACCGGCCTCGAGACAACCGTGCTCGATCTGCTCGCGATCCTGCGGGAGGAGGCCGGCTCGGACGTCGAGCCCGAGTATCGGCCGCTCCGGCCGGGCGAGCTCCGGCGGAGTGCGCTCGACGCGGCCCGGATCCGCTCCGAGCTCGGCTGGGAGCCGACCGTGACGCTCCGCGACGGCATCGTCGCGACGTTCCGCACGCTCACGAGCGAATGAAGGCGGTCCTGCTCGGCGCCGGCAAGGGAACGAGGCTGGCGCCGATCACGCACCGGGTCCCGAAGATCCTGGCTCCGCTCGGCGGCGTTCCGCTCCTCCACCGGCAACTCGACTACCTGGCCGCGAACGGCATCGACGAGGTCGCGGTGAACGTCCATCACCACGCCGACCTCGTCGAGCGCGCGCTCGCGGAGCGGCCGTCTGCCGTGCCGGTGCGGCTCTCACACGAGGAGCGCCTGCTCGGGACGGCGGGCGCCCTTGTACCGTTACGGGACTTCCTCGATGGGCCCTTCATCCTCCTCTACGGCGACGTCGTGACCGACGCTCCGCTCCGCACGCTCGCCGCGGCGCATGCGCGCTCCGGCGCGCTTGCCACCCTCGCCTGTTACCCGTCCGAGGAAACGGCCGGCAAAGGGACGCTGGAGCTCGACGTGGACGGGCGCGTCACGGCTTTCGCCGAGAAGGCAGCGACCGGCGGGAACGCGCTCGTGAACGCTGGCATCTACGCGCTCGACCCGGGTGTCCTGGCCTTCGTCGAGGGGGAGGCGCCGGACTTCGGCCACGACGTCTGGCCCGCGGCGCTCGCAGCCGGCGCACTGCTCCGCGGCTGGCCGCTCGACGGCTACCTGAGGGATATCGGCGCGCCCGACGCGCTCGCCGCGGCGGAGAACGACCTGGCAGCGGGGCGGATCGCATGGTGATCTCCCGCACGCCACTGCGAGTCAGCTTCGTCGGTGGCGGCACCGACCTGCCCGGCTTCGCCGACGTCCATGGCGGCGCGGTCGTCTCCACGGCGATCGACAAGTACGTGCACGTGATCGTCACCGAGCGGTTCGAGCCGTCCGTGCGCGTGAGCTACTCGAAGACCGAGATCGTCGACTCGCTCGACGAGCTCGAGCACGAGCTCGTCCGGGAGGCGATGCGCGTCGCCGGCGTCCGCCGCAAGGTCGAGGTCGTCACGATCGCCGACGTCCCGTCGCACGGCACCGGCCTCGGCTCTTCGAGCGCCGTGACGGTCGGGGCGCTGAACGCGCTCTTCGCCCATCAGGGCATCCTCAAGTCGGCCGCCGAGCTCGCCGAGGACGCGTGCAGGATCGAGCTCGACGTGCTCGGAAAGCCGATCGGCCGCCAGGATCAGTATGCCTCGGCCTACGGCGGCCTCCAGTTGCTGCGCTTCGCCGCCGGCGGTGCCGTCGAGGCGACGCCTGTCGTGCTGCCGGATGCCGATCGTCGCGAGCTCGAGCGGAGCCTGCTCATGTTCTGGACGGGTGGCGAGCGGGCGGCGGGCGGCATCCTCGACGGCGTCTCGGCTGGGCTCGAGGACGGAACGAAGATCGCCGCGCTCACTCGGATGCGGGAGCTCGCGCTCGAGCTCTACGAGCAGCTCGGCAGCGGCGGCGGGGCGGCGGCGGTGGGCGAGCGGCTGCACGAGAACTGGGAGCTGAAGCGCTCCCTGGGCGAGGGGATCTCGACGCCGGAGATCGAAGCCTGGCATGCGCAGGCGCTCGCGGCCGGCGCGACCGGGGGCAAGCTGCTCGGCGCCGGCGGGGCGGGCTTCCTCCTCTTCTTCGTCCCGCGTGAGCGCCAGGCCGACGTCCGAGCCGCGCTCGCCGCGTTGCGTGAGCTCCCCTTCCGCTTCGAGCCGCGCGGCTCGCGGATCGTGCTGGTGGACCGGTGAGCGGCACGCTCGGCGACTTCGTCGGCGACTACTTCGAGCGGCTCTCCGCGCTGATCGGGCGGACGCCGGTCGAGCGGATCGAGGCGGTCGGCGAGATCGTCTACGAGGCCTACCGGCACGGAAAGCAGCTCTTCATCGTCGGCAACGGCGGCAGCGCCTCCACCGCCTCGCACATGGCCTGTGACATCGGCAAGAACACGATCTCCCCGGAGCGGCCCCGGTTCCGCGTGATCTGCCTGAACGACAACATCCCGCTGCTGACGGCGCTCGCCAACGACCGCGGCTACGACCACGTCTTCTCCGAGCAGCTCGTCAACCTGATCCGGCCCGGCGACGTCCTGCTCGTCATCTCGGGCAGCGGCAACTCGCCGAACATCGTGAATGCGATGCGTGCCGCACGCGAGGCGGGGGCGACGACGATCGCCTTCCTCGGCTTCGACGGCGGGGAGGCGCTGGCGCTCGCCGACGAGCACGTGCTGGTGCCGGACGACGACTACGGGCGCGTGGAGGACATGCACCTCGTCCTGAACCACGTCCTGACAGCGTACTTCCGCGCTCGCCTCGACCGGGACGACCCGCCGCGCCGATGAGCGGTCGGCGCGCGGCGTTCCTCGATCGCGACGGCGTCCTGAACGAACGGCCGCCGCCGCACGAGTACGTGACCGACAGTGCCGCCCTTCGCATCCTGCCGGGGGCGGCCGAGGGCGCGGCGGCACTCGCAGCGGCCGGCTACGCACTCGTCGTCGTCTCGAACCAGCGTGGCGTCGCGCGTGGCCTCGTCAGCCGGGAGACGCTCGACGAGATCGAGGCTCTGCTCCAGGACGCGCTCGCGCCCGCCGGCGCTTCGATCGAAGCGTTCTACTACTGCCCGCACGGCCTCGACGAGGGCTGCGACTGCCGCAAGCCCGCACCAGGGCTCCTGCTGCGCGCCGCCGCCGAACGGGGCCTTGATCTCGCGGCGAGCATTCTCGTCGGCGACACCGAGAGCGACGCGGCGGCCGCTCATGCCGCGGGGGTGCGTCCCGTGCTGCTCGACGAGCGCGTCCCGGATCTCGCTGCCGCGGCGCGCCTCCTGCTCGATCAGGACACGGGCGACGCGACACGCAGCAACTCGCGCTCGTAGGCGCGCACCATCGCGTCGACGTCGAAGTCGCCACCGCGGGCGAGCGAGGCGGCGGCCAGCCGCTCGCGCTCCGGCTCGCCCTCCAACACCCGTAGGAGCGCCTGGGCGAGGGCGCCGGTGTCGCCGGGCGGGACGAGGATCCCGTCGCGCCCGTCCGAGAGCAGCTCGCGGGGCCCGGACGGGCAGTCGGTTGCGATCACGGGCACACCAAGCGCGAGCGCCTCGATCACGACCTGCGGCAGCGCCTCCCACCGCGAGGAGAGGACGAAGGCAGCCGCACGGCCGAGGTAGCGGTACGGGTTCTCCTGGAGCCCTGGCAGCCGCACGCGTTCCGAGACCCCGAGCTCGACGACGAGGCGCTCGAGCTCGGGCCGCAGCTCGCCTTCGCCGAGGATCGCGAGCCGGGCGTCGGAGCGTTCCGCGACGATCGCGAACGCGCGCAGGAGGTCGTCGAACGCCTTCTGTGGGATCAACCGCCCGACCGCGAGCAGCAGCGGCCGCTCCGTGTACCAGGTGTCCGCGAGCTCCTCGGCGGCGCGGGTGCGAAGGCGCTCGCGGTCGACGCCGACCGGGATCACGGCGGTCTTCTCCGTGGGCACGCCGAAGCGACGCCGCAGATCCTCCATCTGCACCTCCGAGACGCCGACGACGCTCGCGGCCCGCCGGTAGGCGAGGCGATGCAGGAGGGGAGCTGCACGCGAGAGGAGCGGTCGCTGGCCGCCCAGGTAGGCGAGTGACGAGTCGACGTGGATGTGCTCGTTCGCGATCACCGGCAGCGGGAAGCCGATCCCCGTCCGGGCCGCGTCGAGCACGAAGCCCCAGGTGTGCAGCAGGCTGAGCGCGACGTGCGGCCGTTCGGCCCTCAGCGTGGTGCGCAGCGCCCCGACCGCGCGCGGCAGGTCGAGCGCCAGCCGCCGCTCCTTGCCGAGGTCGTAGGTGCGGACGTCGTCCGGGATCTCGTCGAGGAAGTGCGAGTCGACCTTCTCGAACCAGGCGAGCGAGGGCTCGAACCGCTCGCGGTCGAGCCGGGCGAGGACGTTCAGCCACGTGCGCTCACCACCGCCGTCGCCCCACTTCGGGGTCACGAAGAGCGCCCTAGTTCGCACCGAGCACCCGTTCGTAGGCGGCGACGACGGAGTCGAGACCGAACTCCTCGGCGCGGAGCGGCCCGGCCCCGGCGAGGGTGCGGCGCCGCTCCGGGTCACGTAGGAGCTCGAGTGTTGCGGCGGCGAGCGCCTCGTCGTCGTCGACCGGCACGAGCTCGCCGTAGCGGCCGCCGGCGAGGATGTCGGCCGGCCCGGCGCAGGCAGTGGAGACGATCGGGATGCCGAGTGCGAGCGCCTCGGCCACGACGTAGCCGAAGCCCTCCGACCGGGACGGCAGCACGAAGATGCTGCCCGAGGCGATGTAGGGGAACGGGTTCTCGCGGTAGCCGACGAGCGCGGCGCGGTCGGCCACGCCGGCGTCGCGGAGGATCGCTTCGACGTGGCCTCGCTCGGGACCGTCCCCGACGAGGACGAGGCGGGCGTCGGACTCGGCCGCGATGCGAGCGAAGGCCCGCGCGAGGACGTCGTAGCCCTTCTGGGGGAAGAAGCGGCCGGCGCTCACGATCGTCGTTGAGCCTGCCTCCAAGGGCAGCTCTGCCGGCTCGGCTGCGAGCTGCCGTACGCGTTCGAGGTCGACGGGATTCGGGATCGTGACGAGCCGCGCGGGGTCGCAACCGAAGCGCTCGATCAGGTCGCGGCGCACCGTCTCGGCGACGCAAACGACGAGTCCGCCGCGCGGGAGCCGTGCGTATCCCTGCTCGACGGCACGAACCCGCAGCGGCTGGTCGGCGCGGATCAGGTCGAGCCAGGCGCTCGGGGAGCCTTGCTCGTTCAGGACGATCCTCGCGGACGATCCTGCCAGCTTGCGGGCGGCGTAGAGCACGAGGTTCAGCTCGGTGCTGATCGACATGATCGTGTCGGGGCGCAGCCGCCGGATCGCGCTCGCGGTCTGGCGCAGCAGGCGCGGCAGCTCCCGCCGGAAGCGGGCGTCACCGCGGGCCAGGTCGACGACCGGCACGTCGGCGGGCAGCTCCCGGACGAAGTGGCTGTCGTGCACCTTCCAGCAGAGAAGCGAGGGCTCGAAGCGCTCCCGGTCGAGCGCGCGGAGCAGGTTGACGTAGAGGCGCTCGCCGCCGCCCTCCTCGAACGCAACGGTGAAGAAGAGGATGCGGCGCGGCATGCTCATCGGGGCCGCACCTCGGCGTACAGGCCGTAGGTCGGCTTGCCCGCCACGGCGTAGAACGGCCAGAGCGCGATCCACAGGAGGCCCGACGCTCGTCGCACGAGCCGCCCGCGCCGCACATTGCCGCGGGCGCCGAGCCGGTCGAGTAGCCGCGGGAAGCGCGAGGTCAGCAGCCAGCCGGCCTCCCAGTAGCCGTAGCGAGAGCGCTTGGCAGAGTGCAGGCGATCGATCGCGAAGCCGCTTGCTTCGAGCGCCCGCGCCAGCGAGCCCGCCGTCCAGCGAGTCAGGTGGTTCGGCGGCCAGTCGGACGGGTCGGCGTGGGCGTCGGGGCGTAGGCGGTGGGGGACGCTCACGACGAGCGTCCCCCCGGGCGCCAGCAGCAGCCGGCAAGCGGCAAGGGCGCCCAGCGGGTCTTCGAGGTGCTCGAGCACCTCGAAGAGCGTCACCACGTCGTAGCTCCCGGCCTCGTCGTCGAGCTCCTCGACCCGCAGGCGTCGCACCGCACCCGGGAGCCGCCGCTCGGCGTGCTCTGCGGCGCGAGGGTCGAGCTCGATCCCGCGCGCTGCCGCGTAGTGGGGGGCGGCGGCGACGAGGAACGTCCCCTCACCGCAGCCGACGTCGAGCAGCCGCCCGCCCCGGCCCGGCAGGCGAGCGAGGAAGGCGAGGTGGTTCGGCCCCAGCCAGATCGCCTCCTCGCCTTCGGTCGCGAGCCGGTCGGCGTACACGTGACGCATCGTCGCCGCGGCCTCGCTCCCGAGCGCGCCCTCGTAGTCGGCGGTGCCGCCATACCAGGCCTCGTCGCCGCCCTTCATCGGCTCGGAGTAGTGGAGCCCGCAGTCGCCACAGGCCAGCACCCGGTACTCGCCGACCGCGCGGACGAGCGAGTCCGGCCGGCCGTCACACACGGGGCAGGGAGCCCCGGTCACCGTTCTTCTCGCGCGGGCCGGGCGCCGACGAGCATCAGGCCGACCGCGGCCCAGAAGAAGATCGTGTAGTTCACCTGGCCGAGCTTCGTCGACAGGAACATCAAGACGGCCGTCGTCCCGACGAGCAGGAAGCCGAGCGCGCCGAGCACGCGGGTGTCGTCGTCGGTCGCCTGGCGGTAGACCGTTCGTGCGGTCGCCGCGATGACGCCGAAGATCCCGAGCAGGACGAGCGCGCCGAGCACGCCGAACTCCCAGGTGACGTTCAGCCAGCCGCCCTCGGGCCCCGCGAGCGCGGTCGCCTCGCGGAGCTGGCGCTCGTTCAGGAACGGCTCCAGGTACTGGCGACCGGGGGCCCCGACGCCGGTGCCGTGGCCGACGAGCCTCGTCGCGAGGTTCGAGACGCGCATCGGCTCGTGGTCCGACGCCAGCCGGTCGCCGATCGCGAGCGACCGCATGTCTCGGCCCGCCGCCGTCCGTATCGCGCTGCTGTCCGGGGGGCCGGGCAGCGGCTCGCCCACGTACTGGCGGATCCGATGCTCGATCGAGGTGGGGCTGAGGCCGCTGACGACAGCCCGGTGCAGGCCGGGTAGCTGCGGGTGCAGGACGAAGCTCGCACCGACGAGGGCGCCGGTGAGGCCGACGACGAGGAACAGCCGCCGGTCGAGCCGGAGCGTCAGGAGCGCGAACACCACGACGGAGACGAACAGCGCAGCGACGACGCCGCGGCTCGCCGCACCGCCGATCGCGAGCAGGAAGCCCGCGAAAAGGGCTGCGAGCAGGAGCGAGCGGGACGTTCGCAGCGTTGCCACGGCGAGGGCGAAGGCGGCAACGACCGTGAAGGTCACGTAGTCGCCGTAGGCGCCGGTGCTGGCGAAGCTCGACACCGACCGGTCGAACACCGTGCCACCCGGAATGCTGTACCCCGAGGGGCCGTAGAGGTCGTCGTAGTAGTTCGAGTTGAGCGACGCGTACCGGATCTGGAGCGCGGCGAGCACGGCGAGGGGCAGCGAGGCGAGCGCGAACCCGCGCACCCACGCGACGGCGCGCGAGGGGTCACCTACCGCCTCGGGCACGAGGATCGCGATCGGCACGTACCAGAGCCAGCCGTGCAGTCCGACCAGGCCGACCGCGAGCGCCGGCAGATAGGGGTTTGCGACCTCGAGGACGACGAGTGCCGCGAGCGCGCCGAGCGCCGGCAGGAGCCGCGTCCGCGGTAGCAGCGGCCGGTGGGTGCGGCGCCGTTCCAGCGCGTACTTCGCATAGCCCACCGCGAGCGCCACGTCCTTGACGAAGAAGAGCGCGACGTCGTTCGCGAGGTAGCGCCGGGGCAGCGCTTCGACGAGCACGAGGAAGATCACCGACGCGACCAGCACGCGCCAGTCGAGCAGGAGGCTCACGAGCAGCGCTCCGCCGAGCGTGGCGAGCACGAACACGGGCCGGCCGCCGAGCTCGTGCGCCGCCGAGGCGACCGCGATCCAGGCGAGCAGCGCAGCGACGAGGGCCCCGAGGCGCCGCGGATCGCCGCGGATCACGATCGTCCGGAGTCGTGTGGCGAGAAAGAGGGCACAACGGTCATCTCCGGCCGGGAGGAAGGCAAAGCTATCATCGCGATCGGCCCTCGGCCCGCTATGA
Organism: Gaiellaceae bacterium; assembly: GCA_046596415.1. GTDB lineage: Bacteria > Actinomycetota > Thermoleophilia > Gaiellales > Gaiellaceae > JBKJML01. The sequence continues at coordinate 29,684 of JBKJML010000172.1, forward strand.
ACATCCTCGGTCTCAACGCATATCACGGCGACGCTGCGGCCTGCCTCGTCGTCGACGGCGAGCTCGTGGCCGCTGTCGAGGAGGAGCGGCTCAACCGCGTCAAGCATTCCGCGGGCTTCCCCGCGCTCGCCGCCCGCTGGTGTCTCGAGGAGGCCGGGCTCGAGCCGCAGGACCTGCACCACGTCGCCGTCTCACGTGACCCGACAGCGAACGTCGTCCGGAAGCTGCTGCGCGCGCTCCGGACGCCGAACGTCGGTTTCCTCAAGTCGCGCGTCGAGAACGCGGCGCGGGTCCGGAACGCGAAGGACGAGCTCGCACGGGCGCTCGGGGTCGACTCGCTGGCCGCCAAGCTGCACAACGTCGAGCACCACCAGGCCCATGTCGCGAGTGCGTTCTTCGTCTCTCCGTTCGACGAGGCGGCCGTGCTGTCGGTCGACGGCTTCGGCGACTTCGCCTCGACGATGCTCGCGCACGGACGGGGCAATCACTACGAGGTGCTCGACCGCGTCCTCTTCCCGCATTCGCTCGGCATCCTCTACACAGCCGTCACGCAGTGGCTCGGCTTCCCGTACTACGGCGACGAGGGGAAGGTGATGGGGCTCGCCCCGTACGGCCGCCCCGCGCTCGTCGACGAGGTCTCGCGGCTCGTCAAGCTCGACGGCCCGCTGTTCGAGCTCGACCTCGACTACTTCAAGCATCACATCGAGGGCGTCGACATGACCTGGGACGAGGAGGAGCCGACGATCGGCACCCTCTACTCGCCGAAGCTCGAGGAGCTCCTCGGCCCGGCGCGCCGCAAGGACGAGCCGGTCGAGCGACACCACGAGGATGTCGCCGCGTCGTTGCAGAAGGTGCTCGAACACGCGTACCTGCACGTGATCCGCACCCTGCACGAGCGGACCGGCTCGAGGAACCTCTGCCTCGCGGGCGGGGTCGCGCTGAACGCGGTCGCGAACGGCTTGATCCGGCACGAAACGCCGTTCGAGGAGCTGTACATCCAGCCGGCGGCCGGCGACTCGGGCACCGCGGTCGGCGCCGCGTACTACGTCTGGAATCAGGAGCTGGAGAAGCCTCGTGGGTTCGTGATGAGCCACGCCTTCACCGGCCCGGAGTTCTCGGACGACGAGATCGCGGCGGCCGTCACCGCGGGCGGCCTCGTCGGCCGTCGCATCGAGGACGACGAGCTCTTCGCGTACACCGCGGGGCGCCTGGCCGACGGAGACGTCGTCGGCTGGTTCCAGGGCCGGCTGGAGTTCGGCCCGCGCTCGCTCGGCAACCGCTCGATCGTCGTCGACCCGCGCCGCGACGACATGAAGGACATCCTGAACGACCGCATCAAGCAGCGGGAGCCGTTCCGCCCCTTCGCGCCTTCGATCCTCGCGGAGGAGGTGGGTGAGTGGTACGAGGACGACTACGACTCGCCGTTCATGATCCTCGTCTACAAGACGCGCGCCGACCGCCGCGAGCAGATCCCGGCCGTCAACCACGTCGACGACACCGGGCGTGTGCAGATGGTGCGTCGCGAGCAGAACGAGCGCTACTACCGCCTGATCGAGGCCTTCCGCGACGCGACGGGCGTGCCGGTGATCCTCAACACGTCGTTCAACGAGAACGAGCCGATCGTGTGCACGCCGGCCGAGGCCGTCGCCTGTTTCGCCAAGACGAGGATGGACGTGCTCGTGCTCGGCAACCTCGTCGTCGAGCGGTGAGCGGCGCGCGCAAGCCGCGCCTGCTCGTCCTCAACCAGTACTACTGGCCGGGGATCGAGGCGACGGCCCACCTGCTCGCCGAGCTGTGCGAGGCGCTCGCGGCCGACTTCGACGTCACCGTCGTCACCGGCCGGCTGCCCCACCCGGAGGGCGTGCCCGGGACGGTCGAGCGCAACGGCGTCCGGATCGTGCGCGTCCGCTCGACCGCATTCGACCGGCGGCGCTTCGTGCCGCGCGGGATCAACTACGCGACCTACTTCATCCAGTCGCTGCGTCACGCCCTGAGCGCGCGCAAGCCGGACGTCGTGCTCGCGATGACTGATCCGCCGTTCATCGGCGATGTCGCCTGGATCGTCGCGCGACGGTTCCGGGTGCCGTTCGCCGTGATCAGCCAGGATGTCTTCCCGGAGATCGCCGTCGAGCTGAAGCGGCTCGAGAGTCCGGCGCTCGTCGCCGTGCTGCGCCTGCTCGTCAACTTCTACCTCCGACGCGCCGACCGCGTGGTGGCGATCGGCGAGACGATGCGCCGGCGGCTCGAGGAGAAGGGCGCCCGCCCCGAGCGGATCCGCGTGATCCCGAACTGGACCGACACCGAGAAGATCTCGCCGCGTCCCAAGGACAACGACTGGTCACGCGAGCACGGGCTCGCCGACCGGTTCGTCGTCATGCACTCGGGCAACATCGGACACGCGCAGAACCTCGACGCACTGATCCGCTCCGCCACCTTCCTGCGCGATCTTGAGCGGCTCTCGATCGTGATCATCGGCGGCGGCGCCCGGCAGGGCGAGCTCGTGGAGCTGGCCCAGCGTCTCGAGGCGGACGCGGTGCAGTTCCTTCCCTACCAGCCGCGCGACGTGCTGCCGCTCTCGCTTTCGGCAGCCGACCTGCACGTCGTCGGCCTGGAGAAGGGCCTGTCGGGGTTCGTCGTCCCGAGCCGGCTCTACGGCGTGCTGGCGGCGGGCCGGCCGGTGATCGTCGCGGCCGACCGGGATAGCGAGACGGCGGAGGTCGTCGAGTCGTCGGGAGCGGGGATCGTCCTGCCGCCGGGTCGTCCGGAGCTGCTTGCAGCAGCGATCCGGCGCGCCCACGACGGCGAGCTCGACCTCGAGGAGATGGGGCACCGCGCCCGGGCGTACGTCACCACCGAGGCCGACCGCAGCGTGGCAGTCGCGCGGTATCGCGATCTGCTGCTCGAGCTCGTGCCGGCGTAGCGCCCCGAGCTCCAACGCAGCTCGGGGCTATCATCGACCGCAATGTGCGGCATTCTCGGCATCGCCGCGCGCGAGCCTCTCGATCCCGGTCTGCTCGACGCCATCGGCCTGCTGCGGCACCGCGGCCCCGACGGCGAGGGGCGCTACGTCGACGGGCGCGTCGGGCTCGCGATGCGGCGGCTCGCGATCATCGACCTCGAGACGGGCGACCAGCCCCACTCGAACGAGACGGGTGATGTGGTCGCGATGTGCAATGGCGAGCTCTACAACTACCGGGAGCTTCGCGTCGAGCTCACCGCGGCCGGCCATGTGTTCCGCGGTACCGGCGACGTCGAGACGATCCCCCACCTGTACGAGCGCGACGGAGAGCGGTTCGCCGAGTCGCTGCGCGGCATGTTCGCGATCGCGCTCTGGGACGCGCGGCGTCGTCGGCTCCTGCTCGCACGCGACCGCTTCGGGATCAAGCCGCTCTACCTCGCCGATACGCCGCACGGGCTCGCGTTCGCCTCCGAGCTGGCGCCGCTGCTCGCGCTCGGCGCCGACGCCACCGTCGACCGGCAGGCGCTCGGCGACTACCTGACGCTCGGCTACGTCCCCGGCCCCGGCACGGCGCTCGCGGGCATCCGCAGGCTCGAGCCGGGAACGACGCTCGTCTGGGAGGACGGCGTCACCCGCGAGGCCCCCTTCGGTGCGCTCACGGCACCGGACGGCGAGGCAGGGCTCGAAGAGACGCTGCGCGAGTCGGTCAGATTGCACCTCCGCTCGGACGTCCCGCTCGCGCTCCTTCTCTCCGGCGGCCTCGACTCGTCGCTCATCGCCTCGCTCGCGGCCGAGGAGCTCGGGGCGCCGCCACAGACGTTCACGGTCGGCTTCGGCGACGCCGCCTTCGACGAGCTCGACGCGGCGCGCGAGATCGCCGGCGCGATCGGCAGCGACCATCATGAGATCGCCGTCCGGCCCGACGCCGCAGCAGACCTGCCCGAGATCGTCGCCCGGCTCGAGGAGCCGCTCGCCGACCCCTCCGCGATCCCGCTCTGGTACGTCTGCCGCGCCGTCGCCGGGCACGTCAAGGTGGCGCTCGCGGGCGACGGCGGCGACGAGCTCTTCGGCGGCTACTCGCGCTACGCCTGGGACCCTCGCGCTGCCGCGGTCGGCCGCGCCCTGCCCGCGCGACGGCTCGCCCTGCTGCTCGAGAGCCTGCCGGGCGTCGGCGGACGTGGCGGCCGCAAGGATCCGCTGCGGCGGGCCGTGAAGCTCCTGCGCCACGCCGAGCTGCCGGCCGCCGAGCGCTACCTCTCCTGGTTCGCGCTCGCCTCCGACGACCTCAAGGCAGACCTGCTCGGCGGCGGGCTCATGCCTGCGGCGCGGGTCTTCGAGCGGCGCTTCGGCGAAGCCCCGGCGGGCCTCACCGCGCTCGGTCGGCGCCAGTACGTCGATCTCCGGACGATGCTGCTCGACGACCTGATGCTCAAGGGCGACCGGATGAGCATGGCCCACTCGCTCGAGCTCCGGGTGCCGCTGCTCGACAACGAGGTGGCGCGGCTCGGGCTCTTCATGCCCGACCGGGAGAAGCTGCGGGGGGTGAAGACGAAGGTTGCGCTCCGTCAGCTTGCGGCGAAGCGGTTGCCGCCGGCGGTCGCGCGCCGGCCGAAGCAGGGCTTCGAGGTCCCGATCTCGCGCTGGCTCCGCGAGGAACTGTCGGAGATGGCCGGCGACCTGCTCTCGGCCGAGCGGCTCGGGCGGCGCGGGCTCGTCGATGCGCGGGCCGCCGGACGGCTCCTGGACGAGCACCGGAGCGGGCGCGCGGATCACGGCCTCCGCCTGTACGGGCTTCTGGTGCTCGAGCTCTGGCTGGACTCGCTGCCGCGGCGGGCCGCGGCGCCCGTCGTAGCCCGGTGAGCCTGCCCAGCGTTCTCGCGCTCGGTCCGGCTGTGGTCTGCGTCTTGGCGTGGATCGGCGTCTCGCGCCTCCTTCCCGAGCGGGCTCTGGCCGGTCAGCCGCCGCTGCTCGCCTTTCTCACCCGCGTGGCGGTCGGCTCGATCGGCGTGTCGCTCGGTGTTCTCGCGCTCGGGCGCATCGGCTGGCTGGAGCGCCCCGTTGTCGTTCTCGCGACTGCCGGGCTCGCACTCGTGGGCCTGCCGCCTGCGCTCCGCTTCGCGCGGGCCATGCCCGGGCTGCGCCCACGATCGTGGCCGGCAGCCGTGTTCGGCGGCGCGCTCGCGCTGGCGCTCGGCCTCGATCTCGTCGCCTCGACCGCGCCGGCCACGGCGGCCGACGCGCTCCGCTACCACCTCGAGCTGCCGAGGCAGTGGCTCGAGACCGGCCGGATGTCGGACCTGTTCTGGCTGTGGGAGAGCTTCAGCCCGTTCGGGATCGAATCGCTCTACGCGCAAGGCCTCGCGCTCGGTGGCGACACCGTGGCGGGGTCGCTGAACGGCGTCTTCGCCGTCCTCGCCGCGCTGACGGTGGTCGGTCTCGCCCGCGAGCTCGGGGCCGGCAACCCGGTGGCGGCGCTCGCGGGCGGCGCCCTCTTTGCCCTTCAGGGCGTGGTGACGTGGTCGGCGACCTCCTCCTTCGTCGAGCTCGGTCTGACGTTCTACGTCGTGCTCGCCGCCTGGCATGCGCTCCGGTACGCGACACGCACGGGAGGCCGGCAGGCGGCGGCGTTCTCGGGCTTCCTGGCCGGTGGCGCCGCGGGGACGAAGTACCTCGGCCTCGCGGCCGCGGCCGTCGTGTTCGGCCTGCTCGCCTCCTGCCTGCTTCGCCGCAGGGCCTGGATCGACGGGCTCCTCGCCGGTTCGCTGGCGTTCGTCGCGGGCGGCGCCTGGTACGTGAAGAACGCCCTCGTGACCGGGAATCCGGTCTACCCGCTCTTCTTCGGCGGCGAGCGCGTCAACGACGAGCTCCGGCGGGAGCTCGACGCGCTCGGCCACGCGTACGGCGTGGGCGGCTCGATCCTGCGGCTGCCGCTCCTGCCCTACGACCTCCTCGCCCACGGTGGTGCGTTCGACCGCGGCCAGTACGTGGGGACGGCGATCTTCGCGCTCGCCGCGCTCGCCCTCGTGCTCGCTCGGTCCCGTCCGGTTCTCTGGGCGCTCGGCGGGGCCTTTGCGTTCACGGTTCTGTGGTGGGAGCTCTCGCCCCAGGCGCGGTTCCTGCTCCCCGTCCTCGGTGTCCTCGCTGCATGCGGCGGCGTCGCGTTCGCGCGCCTCGCTACCAGGGGGCGCTCCGGGACGGTCGTGGCGGCTCTCGTCGCCAGCGTGGCAGTGGCGGTGTGGGCGGTACCCTCGGTTGCCCTGACGCGGCAGCTGCTGCCGGTCGTCGTCGGTGCGGAGTCGAAGCGGGCCTTCGTGCAGCGCCTGACGGGAACCGGCGACGCGCTCGACGCGATCGCTGCCGCGACGTCCGGCCCGGTGGCGTTCGCGGGCTACGACCTCACGTTCCACTTCCCGGGCCGCGTGATCCACCTCAACCGGCCGGAGTTCTCGGCGGCACCCGGGCACGCGAATGCCGCCAGGCTCGCGTCATACGGCGTTCGCTACCTCGTCGTGCAGGAGCCGAGCGACATTCCCGAGGTGGCGTCGCTCGCCGACTGCCTGAAGCCGGTCGAGCGGTTCCCGGCGAGCCTCGTCACCTCCCGCGCCCACCTCGACCGGACGCCGGTCGTCCTTGCCCTCTACGACGTGACCCCCTGTCTGTGAGCCGGAACTAGACTCGCTCGCGTGCTCGCGCTGAAGCT
>JBKJML010000193.1:0-19218 GCA_046596415.1 Gaiellaceae bacterium
AGCATGGACCTCGGCTTTCTCGCGCTGGTGGACGGAGACAGACCTTCCTACACATGCAAAGAGCCGGGTCGCAATTCGCCGGCTCAGACCATCAGGAGGCGGATACTACATCGATACGAAGCGGCTGTGGGGCACGATTTTGGGACGTTTTCAGGACCGGACGACGATCTCGCCGACCAGCTCGCCGCGACTGTTGTCCAGTGGGACGACGCCGAGATCGCCCGTCTCGTAACCGAGCCCGGCAAGGAAATGCGCGAGTGCAGGGCGAACGGCGCGCATGTCGCCATCTTCGACCTTGAGGGCGATGCCGAGGCCGTCGCCGGTGGCGCCCAGAAGCCCCTCCGCCCCGCCCTTCGCCGTCCAGCCGGGCAGCTCGTGCATCAGCATCGAGTCGGCGGCCATCGGGCCGCGGATCACGTCCGGGTGAGCCCGCATCGCGGCCGCGACCCGGGCCCCGCCGTCGACCTGCTCCAGGCGTCCGAAGAGGAGCGCCGTGCGCTCGAGCGGTAACGCGTAGGTAGGGACACCGCAGCCGTCGATCTCCAACGGGATGTCGTCGAGCTCGACGTCGGCCAGTGCCGCCAGCTCGTGCAGGATCTCCCGCTGGAGCGGATGGGCGGCGAGGCGGTAGCCCGCGAGCTCCCACCCGCGCGCTCGACACACGGCGAGCATCCCGGCGTGCTTCCCCGAGCAGTTGTGCTCGATCCGGGTCGGCTCAGGGCCGCACTCGAGGTCGTCCTCTGTGGCAGGCGCCTTCGCGAGCAGCGACCGGACGAGGGCGAGCTGGTCGCCGTGCGCAAGGTGCGATGCGGAGGCGACCGCGAGCTCTGCGTCGTCGAGGTCGGGACGCGAGCGGACAAGCGGCAGCGCCTGGAACGGCTTTGCCGAGGAGCGCAGGAAGGAAACGAGGCCGGCGTCTCCGGCCTCCGACACGACCTCCCCGTCACGCACCGCAACGGCATGGACGCGATGCACCGCCTCGACCACAGGGCCGCGGCGGACGGTTACGCTGATCGGATCCACGGCCGGAGACTAGATGCCTGAGCTGCCCGAAGTCGAAGCCTGGCGGCGCGCTCTCGATGCGCCGGTCGCGGCCGCGCCGGTGTTACACGCCGGCCCGGCTCACATCGCCACGCTGAAGACGTACGATCCGCCGCTCTCGGCCCTCGAGGGCCGTCAGCTCGCCGGCGCGGAGCGCCGTGGCAAGTGGTTCCGCTTCCCGACCGACGACGGCGAGCTCGTGCTCGTGATCCATCTGATGAGCGCCGGCCGGCTGAAATACCTGCAGCCCGGCGAGAAAGGCCCGAAGACGCCTGCCTTCCAGCTCGAGCTCGTGAACGGCGGTCGGCTCGTGCTGACCGAGGCAGGGAAGAAGAAGCGGGCCGGAGTCTGGCTCTACACCGCTCAAGCGGCGGCGGCGGAGCTCGCGCACCTCGGGCCTGAGGCGCTCGGCCTCGGCGTCGAACGGCTCACCGAGATCCTCGCGACTCAGAACCGGCAACTTCACTCGCTGCTGCGCGACCAGCGGGCGCTCACCGGCATCGGGCGCGCACATGCGAACGAGATCCTGCACCGTGCGAAGCTCTCGCCCTTCGCGCTCTCCACGAAGCTGACGCCGGCTGAGGTGGGCCGGCTCGCCACCGCGATCGAAGCAGATCTGACCCGCGCGCTCGAGCTCCGCCTGCAGGGGAAGGGAGACGCAGAGGTCTACCGTGTGCATCGAAAACTCGGCGAGCCGTGTCCCATCTGCGGCGCCCCGATCCTCCAGGTCGACTACGAGGAGCACACGGTGTTCTACTGCTCGCCCTGCCAGACGGCCGGCCGCGTCCTGAAGGACCGTCGCCTCTCGCGACTCCTGCGTTAGAGACGCGTTCGAGGGACTGTCCCTCGGACAGGTCCTCTATTCGCCCTGAGGGAGCGTGACGACGAGATCGCCGCCGTCGAGCGCCACCGTGCCGCCGAGCGCCCGGACGAGCCGAACGCCGACGGCTGCGCCGAGATCCTTCAGCTCCTCGCCGAGCACGACGCCGGCGGCACCGGGCGCAACCGGGCCGATGCGTACCTCCGGGCCGGCCACGCGCAACGCCACCGCCTCGACGCCCCCATGCCGAAGCGCTGCGACCGCGAGCTGCGCGAGAGAGCGCTCGACGGCGTCGACGTCGACGTCGACCTGCCCCCCCTCGCCGGCCGCAGTGATCGCCTCGCCCCCGGTCTCGGCGGCCGCGAGCGCGAGCGCGAGCGAGTCGACCGCGCGGACGACGGGGTCGTAGCGACCGTCCTCGATTCGTGCGGCGAGGCCGAGCAGATCGAGAATCCCCGCGAGCTGGGTCGACGCCTCGTCGATCATCCCAAGATAGCGGGGCGCGGGATCGGGCAACTCGACGGATCGCAGCAGCGTCTTCGCGAAACCCTGAACCGTTGCGAGCGGCGTGCGCAGGTCGTGGGCGGCGAGGGAGATCAGCCGGGCGAAGTCGGGCTCAGGCAAGGCGGTTGCTAGCGTAGCCGCATGAGGGAACGGGCGAATCCCGTGGAGGACATCCAGGCATCCACGCCGGAGGTCGGCCTCGCCCTGTCGCGGGCGGGCGTCACAGGCGTCAGCAAGGCGATCCGCATCCGGCGAGGCGACTCCGAGACCGTGATGGCAGCAGAGATCGAGTGCACCGTCGATCTCGCACACGACCAGAAGGGCGTTCACATGTCCCGCTTCCCCGAGCTCTTCGAGGAGGCGATCGACGAGGTCGTGATGGGTGAGGGGCTGCTCGTTGAGGCGCTCGCCGAGCACATTGCCCGGCACATCGTCGACCGGCAGCGGGCGCTTCGGGCCGAGGTGAAGATCGCCGCTCGCTGGCCGATGCGCCGGACGACACCCGTCACCGGCCTCTCGACGCAGGAGATGGTGAGCCTGATCGGGATCGCCGCCGCGACCACCGACCGAGTGCGCCGCGTCGTCGGCGTCGAGGCGGCCGGCATCAACGCCTGCCCTTGCGCGCAGGGGATGGTGCGCGGCGCCGCCTCCGAGCGACTACTCGAGGCCGGCTTCGAGGGCGGCGCTGTCGAGCGGATCCTCGAGCTCGTCCCGCTCGCGACCCACAACCAGCGCGGCCTGGGCACGCTCTACGTCGGCACCGACCGCCAGCTCGACGCGCAGGATCTCGTGTCGATCGTGGAGCACTCGATGAGCTCGCCGATCTACGAGCTCCTGAAACGGCCCGACGAGCTCTTCGTCGTCGAGCACGCGCATCTCCAGCCGCGCTTCGTCGAAGACTCGGTTCGAATCGCACTCAAGTCCGCACTCGACGAGCTGCCACAACTCGACGACGGCGACTTCCTGCTCTCCCGGCAGGTCAACTTCGAGACGATCCACACTCACGACGTCGTCGCCGAGCGGCATGGGACGGTAGGCGAGCTTCGGACGGAGCTCGCGACGGGCGTTGCGGCAGCTGAGCACACCGAGCTCGCCCGCTGGTTACGCGCCTAACCGGCGAGCTAACGCCCGCCGACGGAGAACCGGCTCTCGGTGCCGGCGCGCAGCCGGCCGATATTCGCCCGGTGCAGGCCGATCACAGCGACCGCAGCGACGGCGGCGAACACGATGATCGGCCACTCCTCGCCGAGCAGAAATGCCGCCACCGGCATCGAGAGGGCCGTCACGATCGAGGCGAGCGAGGCGTAGCGGCAGAACAGGAACACGACGACCCAGACGAGGAGCCCGATCAGCCCGAGCACCGGGGCGGCGCCGAAGAACGTGCCGCCCGCCGTCGCGACCGTCTTGCCGCCGCGCTGAAAGCCGAGAAAGAGCGGCCGCCAGTGACCGAGCATCGCCGCCGACCCGGCAAGCACGCCGACGAGCGGCCCGCCGACGATCGAGCCGACGAGCGCCGGGACGAGCCCCTTCGCCACGTCGAGCACGACGATCGGGATCCCATAGCGCCTCCCGTAGGCGCGCCAGACGTTCGTCGCGCCAATGTTGCCGCTGCCGACCGTCCGGACGTCGACGCGCTTGGTCAGGCGGACGACCCAGTAGCCGAACGGCATCGAGCCGAGCAGGTAGCCGGCGAGGACGACGGCGGCGTCAGCCACGGCTTGAAGCTACTTGGTGGGGATCTGGTACTTCGCGACCCAGTCGTTCACGACGCCCCAGTCGAGGTTGTCGAAGAACGCGTCGATGTAGGCGCCGCGGTCGGTCTGGAAGTCGAGGAAGTAGGCGTGCTCGTAGACGTCGAGCGCGATCAGCGGCGTTGCATTCCAGATCGGGAACGTGTTCTGCGCGTCGCCGATGTAGTTGAAGAGCCTGCCTTCGTCCCAGTCGTAGGCGGTCCACGCCCAACCGCGGCCGGCGATGCCTGTTGCCTTGAGGTCGGCGCGCCACGCGTCGTGCGAGCCGAAGTCGCGCTCGATCAGTGCACCGATGACGCCGCTCGGCGCGCCGCCGTCGCCGCCGAGGTGCTCGAAGTAGATCTCGTGGTTCTTGATCCCGCCGACCGCGAACGACAGATCGACCTTCAGCGAGCGCAACTCCGAGTACACCTGGTTCGCCGAGCCGAGGTCGACCGCACCGAGCTTGCCGAGGATCTCGTTCCGCTTGTTCACGTAGCCCTGGTAGAGCTTGTAATGCGCCTCGACTGAGGCACGCGAGATGCCGTCGAGCTCCAAGAGCACCGGCTTCAGCTCGCGGGGCTTGATCTCCTCGTAGTTCGACATCCGGAACTCCTCCAAGGTCGGCAGGGACGGCGCGGAGCATATCCTTCGGCGGGCGAACCCCGACCCGACAAAGGAGCGCTCTGATGGCCCTCACTCTTCCGGAACTGCCGTACGACTACGCAGCGCTCGAGCCGACGATCGACGAGCAGACGATGCGGATCCACCACGACAAGCACCATCAGGCCTACGTGGACAACGCCAACAAGGCGCTCGATGGGACCGAGTGGGCCGACAGCAGCGTCGAGTCGATCCTCGCCTCGATCGAGATCGTCCCCGAGGCATTCCGCAGCGCCGTTCGCAACAACGTCGGCGGCCACGCGAACCATTCCCTCTTCTGGGAGGTCATGTCGCCGGACGGCGGCGGTGAGCCGGGCGGAGCGCTCGGGGAGTCGATCACGTCCACCTTCGACGATTTCGAGAGCATGAAGGCTCAGCTGATCGACGCCGGCGTGAAACGCTTCGGCAGCGGCTGGTCGTGGCTCGTCTGGGACGGGACCGGGCTCGCTGTCATGTCGACGCCGAACCAGGACAGCCCGATCATGGAGGGGAAGACACCGCTCCTCGGGATCGACGTCTGGGAGCACGCCTACTACCTGAACTACCAGAACCGGCGCCCGGACTACCTCAGCGCCTGGTGGAACGTCGTCGACTGGGACGGCGTCGCGGCACGCTTCGAGGCAGCGCGGTAGAGGCTTCGAGGGCCGGCGCCGGGCGGCGGCGCCGGCCCTCTACTCAGCCGCGCTAGCGGACGATCAGGAGCGTCCTGCTGAAGCCGGCCACGTAGCCGATACCGGCCTGGCCCTGGGGCAGCAGCACGCGGACGCGCGACAGGCCCTTGGGCAGTCGCACGGTCGAGCTCGTCGCGGTCGTGCTCGACTTCAGCACGACCCGCTTCAGCGAGATCCACTGGCCGAACGAGTTGCGGCGCTGGATGTAGACCGACCGGCCGGCATACGGCTGGGCGGAGGTCGCCTTCGCCGAGAACGTGACGTAGCGGCCGACCTTCCGGATCACGCCGATGCCGACCCGCGGTGCCACGTTGACGGTGACTGCGGGCGAGCTCGACGTGGTCACGACGGTCGCCTGCCAGATCGCGGTGTAAGCGGTCTGTGCGGACGGCGCGACGGTGAACGTGTAGTCACCACCGCTCGTCGTCGTCGTTTCGGCGATCGAGGAGGCCTGCTTCGTCCCGTTCGGGGTCACGACCTCGGCGCGAATGGTGACCTTCTCGCCGGCCTTCGCCGTCGGCACGCGGCCCGAGAGCACCACGGAACCGCCGTAGATGACACTCGCCTTCGTCGCCGCAAGAGTCGGAGCACCGGCCGGCGCGGGCTTCGTGACGGTCACCGTCAGTCGCTGGTTCTTGACGAGCGCGTCGGTGACCGTGAACTTGCCGGCGTCCTTGAACGCGTACGTGTAGGTCTCGCCGGGCTTGAGGATCGGCGAGGCGAAGCCCGCGTCCTGCGAGATCGGCTGACGGTTCCGGGAGTCGGAGTTCGTCCAGCTGATCGAGTCGCCGGCGTCGACCGTGACCGCGTTCGGCACGAACGCCGTGTTGGTGATGCTCACCGTCTTCGTCGCGCCGAGTGCGGCGGGTGAGACGACGAGCGCCGCTGCGAGCAGCGGTAGAAGCAGAAGCTTTCTCATGTGTGGTTCCTCTCGTTGGTCGAGCAACGGTTCCCCGCTCCGAGGCCTGTTAACAGCCCTGGAGCGGGATTAACGATTTTCGAACAGTGGTTCTCTAGGGACGTCTGAAGGTGATCTCGCGGCTGAACCCGGCGAGATAGCCGACGCCCGCCTGGTTCACCGACATGGCGATCCGCAGGTGGGAGAGACCCCGAGGCAGAAGCACGCGGAATGCGGCGCGGGAGGACGCATCGAGCCGAAACTGCTTGAGCGTGACCCACTGCCCGAAGGCCGAGAGCCGCTGAACCTGCACCGACTTGCCGGCCATCGAGCGGCCCGCGTAGACGCGAGTGATGAAGCTCGAGGAACGACCGAACGTGATCACGGGCCGCACGGCGGTCGTCACGGCGAGACTCGCCGCCGACTTCCAGGAAGCCTGGTAGACGGTGAGGAGCTGAGGCTTCGTGACGAAGCTGAACGCGCCGCCCGCACCGGTGACGACGGTGGCGAGGACGATGGCCGAGCTCTGGCCGTACGGCTGCGCGGTCAGCACAACCTGCTCGCCCGCCTTCTTGTTGTTGACGGCGCCCGAGATGGTGATCGCGCGGCCCCAGTCGATCTGCGGCTCCGAGACGGCGATGGTGACCGCCGGCGGCGGGCCTGCGACCTTGACGGTGCCGGTGTGGGTCGGATAGAGGGCGTCTCGGTAGCCGTAGTTACCGGCCTCGGTGAACTTGAACGAATATGAGGCGCCGGGCTTCAGCACCGGGGAGGCGAATGTTCCCGAGGACGCGATCACCTGGTGGCTCTTCGTATCCGTGTTCTTCCAGGTGACGGTGTCGTCGGCGACGATCGACACTGTCGCGGGCGAGAAGCCTCCGCTCTTGATCGAGATCGACTTCGTCGCGGCAACCGCGGGCTGGGCAACGATGAGCACGAGCGCCGTCACAGTGCCGAACAGCAACTTCTTCATGTGTTTCCTCCCTATTCGTGCTGGCACCGTCACAACGCGCCCGGGCGGCAGGAAGGTGCCGACGCCTCAAACCTTTTACAGTTGCGCCGTTACAGTTGGCCGGTGCGCGCACTCCTCACCGGCGGGACCGGCAAGCTCGGGTCGGCCGTCGCCCTGAGGTTGGAGCGGGAGGGCTGGCAGGTGTTCGCCGCCGGTCGGCGCGATGGTGACGTCTCGCGTGCCTCGGAGGCCCGCGCGCTTGTCGAGCACGCGGTTTCCGAGCTCGGCGGCCTCGACGTGCTCGTGAACGGCGCGTCTGCGGGCTTCGACCCGACGCCGTTCGAAGAGGTAGGCGAGGCGGCGGTCGAGGCTGCGCTCGGAGCCACTGTCAAAGGAAGCTTCTTCGTCACCCAGGCGGCGGCTGCGCAGCTGCGCGCCTCACACGGGCTCGTCGTGATGATCGAGGACGTCGCCGGCTATCAGCCCTGGCCGTCATTCGCGGTGCATTCGGCCGCGAAGGCAGCGCAGGCGATGCTGACGCGGGTGCTCGCTCGCGCGCTCGCTCCCGAGGTTCGCGTCTGCGGGGTGGCGCCGGGCCCGGTGGCAGTCGAGCCCGGCCAGGAGGAGCGACGGGCTGCGGAGACGCTGCTTGGCCGTACCGGGTCGCCCGACGACGTGGCCGACGCGATCCTCTACCTCGCCGGCGCCGGCTTCGTCACGGGCACGACGATCACGGTCGACGGCGGCCGCCTCCTGCAAACCGGGCCGGGAACGCATGCGTAGCCACCTGCGATGGAACTCGTGTTGAGCACGTCGAGGTTGCCGCGGGTCGCTGCAGCAGGGACCATGCCCGGTGTGAGCGCTGACGACCTGACCGACGGTGAGCTGATCGAGAAGATCGCGGCCGGCGACCGCGGCGCCTTCGACGAGCTCTACGTGCGCTACGCGCGTGCCGTGCTCGGGCTCTCGCTCCGACGACTCGGCGACCGCGGCCGAGCCGAGGATGCGGTGCAGGACGCGTTCGCGGCGATCTGGCGCAGCGCCCGCACGTACGACCGTTCCCGCGGAACCGGCGCGACGTGGCTGTACGCCGTCGCCAGGAACGCGATCGTCGACGGCGCGCGCAAGCGGCCCGACCCGACCGCCGAGGCACCCGACCTGCCCGAGCTCTCCGACGGCCCGCCCGAGCAGGCCGAGACGGCGTGGGTCGCCTGGCGCGTCCACCGCGCGCTCGAGTCGCTGCCCGAGCACGAGCGGCCCGTGATCGAGCTCGCGTACTGGAGCGGCCTGTCGCAGAGCGAGATCGCCGAGTTCCTCCACATCCCGCTCGGCACCGTCAAGACCCGCACGCGGAGCGCGCTCGCCCGGCTCGCCGACGTGCTCGAGGAGGAGCTGGCGTGACACGCCCACCCGACTTCGACGAGCTGATCGGCACCAACCTCGAGACCGATGAGCGCGAGCGGCTTCGCTGCGTCCACGAGTTGCTCGTCGCTACGGGGCCGCCACCGGAGCTGCCGCCCTCGTTGCGGACTTTGCCGGCGGCACGCCCAGCCGCGCTGCTCCCCCGCCGGCGCCGGTTCGCGCTGATCGCGATCGCCGCTGCGCTTGCGGCGGCGGCATTCGGTGGCGGCTTCCTCGTCGGCGGTCGCGATGCTGGACCGCAGTACGTCGTGGCGCTCGCCGGGACGGCGCTTGCGCAGGATGCCCGGGGCGTGATCGAGGTCCTGCCGGCCGACGCCGATGGGAACTGGCCGATGCAGGTCACCGTGTCCGACCTCGAACCAGGCATGTACGAGCTCTGGCTGACGAGAGGCGGACGCGTCGCCGACTCGTGTGGCCGGTTTGCGATCAGCGGCAAGAAGACGAGCGTCACCCTGTCGGTGCCCTACAAGCTCAAGACCTACGACGGCTGGATCGTCACGCGCCGCGGCTCGACACAGCCGCTCCTCACCACCTGAGGGTCAGGGAGCGCGGCGCTCGTTCGCGAGAAACGCCGCGTGCGTGATCGGCATCAGCCGCTCAAGGAACGTTTCGGCGGCGGCCGCGAACTGTCGGATCTCGAACTGCGCGTTCTCGTGGTTTCGTAGCCCGCAGAAGTGCATGAGGCTTCGCGGGTTGCAGCTCCAGTAGTACTTCGTGTAGGTCGAGAGCGGCAGCACCGCCCGTGCAACCTCCTTGGCGACGCCGAGCTCGAGCATCCGTTCGTACGATTCGAATGCGCGCTCGGCGTTCTCCTCGATCTCGCGTCGCGTCGCGTCGCGTACCTCGTCGTCGACCGCCTCGAATGAGTACGCGCCTGGCTTGCCGACCTGCGTTCGCACGAACTCAGGCACGTAGAACTCTGCCTCCATCTTCGAGTAGCGGCCGCTCCACTCGTTGTAGGAATGGCCGGCGCGGTGCCGGTGATGCTCGCGCACGACGAAGATTGGCGCCTTGACGAGGAAGCGGAAGTAGCCGTGCTCGAAGGGGCTGCCGTGGCGCTCGCGGATCAGGAAGCGAATCAGTCCCTCGTCACGTTCGGCCAGCTCGTCCGACTCCTGGTTGAACGAGACCCTGGCGCCGTTGACGACCGCGAGGTCGGAGGCGAGCGCGCCGTCGAGGGCCAGGAAGCCCTTGTCGAGGACTTGTACGACCGTCTCTGGCATCACGTCCGTCACAGGGGCAGGGTAGCCCGCCGGGCGGTCGGAACGTCAGGCGCGGCGAATGGCGATGATCGTGGCCCGCCATGAGCCGCGGGGCGCCACGACCTCGACCGTTTCGCCGATCGAGCGCCCGAGGAGCGCGCCGCCGAGCGGCGAGTCGGGCGACACCCCGCCGGCACTCGAGATCTCGACTTCCAGCTTGTCGCCGGACTCGTCCTCGATCTCGACGATCGCGCCGACACTGACCTTTCCGCTCGCCGCGGCGGCGGCCTCGTCGATCAGAACTGCATGCTGGAGGCGGGCACGCAGAATCGTGATCCGCCGCTCGAGCAGCCCCTGCTCGTTCTTCGCCGCGTGGTACTCGAAGTTCTCGGACAGGTCGCCAAACTCGCGGGCGGTCTTGATCGCCTGCACCATCTCCGCTCGTTTCGGCCCCTCGAGCTCGGTGAGCTCGGCTGTGAGTGCGTCGTGCTGAGCTTGAGTGAGCTGTTCGATCCTCGGCTCGTTCACCGGGGCAGCATAGAGATCAGTGGTGCGCGACAGCGCCGAGGTGACGTTCGAAGGCGCCGCTCTCGACGATCTCGGCGATCTGGGAGACGGCGTGGCGGAGCTCGTCGTCCGAGTTGAAGAAATGCGGCCCGAGCCGGATGCCGGCGCCGGGGCGGAAGTCGCAGAGGATCTGGCGCTCGGCCAGCTCGCGATGCACGGCCGCGTACTCGGGCACATCGACGGTGACGGTGCCGCCGCGCCTGGAGGCGTCCCGTGGGCTCCGCACCTCGAACCCGGCCTTGTCCGCGAGGCCGATCAGAAGCGCGGTCTGACGAAGCGAGTTCTCCCGGATCCGGTCGACGCCGATCTCCTCGATCGCGTCGTAGCCGGCGGTCGCAGCGTAGAGCGCCGGAACGTTCGGGGTGCCGGTGAGGAAGCGGGCCGAGCCCTGGGCGTACTCGAGCTCCTCCTCGAAGGCGAACGGACGGGCGTGCGCCTGCCACCCCATGAACGTCGGCTCGAGGTGGTCGGCCAGGTCGGGGCGGACGTACAGCCAGCCGTTTCCTGGGCCTCCGCAGAGCCACTTGACGCTGCCGCCGACTGCGAAGTCGACGTTGAGCACCGTGACGTCGAGCGGCACGATCCCGGCCGACTGGTAGGCGTCGAGGACGACATGCGCCCCCACGTCGTGCGCGCGCCGGACGATCCTCTCGACGTCCTGGATCTCGCCGGACTTGAACAGGACGTGACTGATCGGTACGAGCAGGGTGCGCTCGTCGATCGCCTCGAGGATCGCCTCGTCGTCCTCGCAGACGACCACCTCGAGGTCGTGCTGCGCCTGATAGAGGTAGCGCACGGACGGGAAGTTCGCACGCTCGTAAACGACGCGGTTTCGGTCGGGCGTGGAACGGAAGCAGGAGAGGACGATCGCCTCCGCGATCGCGACGTTCTGGTGCATCACGGTCGTGCCGGACGGGGCGCCAACGATCCGGCCGACCTGGTCGCCGACCGTCATCGGCATCGTCCACCAGCCCTCCCCCCAGGCCCGGATCCCGCGCGTTCGCCAGGTGCTCGCGTATTCAGCGATCCGGCACTCGGCCGCGGCGGGCATTGCACCCAGCGAGTGGTTGATGAGATAGGTCGTGTCGGCGAGTATCGGGTAGCCGACCCGGTAATCGAGCAAGTCACGCATCGTGGAGCGAAGTCTGCCCGAGGCGAGCTGAGTCGGCCGACATGGCCGCACCGTCCACGCCCGAGGGACTGTCCCTCGGGCGCGCGCCGAACCGACACGACGTTGTGGCGAAGTTGTGTGCTTCGACCGCCTAGCGTCGGCGCATGGCTCGTACGCCGCGCTGCGTGCTCTTGCCCGAACGAGGCGTGTTCCACGTCACGGTGCGCGGCGTGGCCCGGCAGCCGATCGTGCGCGACGAGCACGACGCCGACGCTTTCTCCTCGCAGTTGGCGGAGACGACCCGCCGCTTCGGCTGGCAGCTAGTCGACTGGTGTCTGATGCCGAACCACGCGCACCTCGTTGTCTCCGCGAGCCGCGGCGCGCTTTCCCGCGCGATGCACCGGCTCTGCTTCCTTCACGCGCAACGGTTCAACCACCGCCACGACCGTGTCGGTCACCTCTTCCAAGGGCGCTTCTCGGCCTGGGTCGTCCGCGACGAGGAACACCTCGCAGCCACCCGGGTCTACGTGCGCGAGAACCCGGTCCGCGCCCGGCTCTGCCGCCGACCGGAGGACTGGCGGTGGGGGTCAGCTCAGGCGCTTGAGCAAGCCGAGAGCCTGCTGATTCCAGGGCACGCGGTGGGTCACGCCGGCACCGCGCAGCTCGTCGCGATGGGCGAGGTACCAGTCGTAGGTCTCGATCAAGGTGTCAGCGTTCGAGAGCATCGGCTCCCAGCCGAGCACGCGTTGCGCCTTCTCGATCGAGACGAACGAGTCCTTGTGAGCGGTCTTGTAGTGCCATTCAGCGAGGGGCGACAGCCGCGCGAACTCGAGCGCGCGGAGCGCGAACTCCGCCGGGCGTGCCGGCACCGGGCGCAGGCGAGAGCCGGATCCCGCATGGTCGATCAGCGCCTGGAGGTCTGCGCGCACGGTGCCGAACTCGCCGGAGCCGACATTCACCGCTTCGCCGGCGACGTCGGCGTCGAAGCAGCGGACGATCGCGTCGACGAGGTCCTCGACGGCAAGGAGTTGGTAGCGGTTCGAGCCGTCGCCGAGGATCGGAATCCGGCGCCCCTCCCGGATCCAGTCGAAGAGGATCTCGAAGACGCCGAGCCGCTCTGCCCCGACAAAGGTCTTGGGGCGCACGATCGTGACCTCGAGCCCGCGCTGCCCGAACGCGTGGCACACCGCTTCTGCCTCGATCTTCGAGGCGCCGTAGGCGCCGACTCCGACCAGAGGGTCGTCCTCGTGGATCGGGTGGCGCTCCGGCACCCCGTACACCGCAGTCGAGGAGATCAGCACCACTCGCCGCACCCCCGCCTGCAGTGCGGCGGCGAGGAGAGTTGCCGTGCCGTCGACGTTCACAGAGCGAATCGACTCGCTCGATGCCTGAATCGGCAGCGCCGCTGCTGCGTGGACGAGGACGTCGGCGCCGTCGACGAGCTCGGCCGCGCGCCGCCCGTCACGGATGTCGCCGCGGAGCTCTTCGACCGACCGTTCGAGCTCCGCGTCGTCGAGTGGAGCGAGATCGAGCGAGCGGACCGTGTGCCCGTCGGCGAGGAGCCGCCGGGAGAGATGCAGGCCGAGGAAGCCTGCGCCGCCTGAGATCGCTACGACCACTAGGCGGGTGAGGCTAGCTGTCCAGGCGCCGCACCCGGTCCGATACTGGTTGAATCTCGACAATGCCTATGAACGAAGGAGACTCGACCGCCCGGCCGGGACCCGTACTGGGCGTCGATCGTTCGGAGGCCGCCACCGTCGTCCGACTTGCCGGTGAGCTCGACCTCTACAACGCACCGGCCCTGCGCGAGACGCTCGTCGGTCTTGCAGGGGAGCGGCCCGCCCGGCTCGTGCTCGATCTGACAGAGGTGGAGTTCGTCGACTCGACCGCTCTCGGCGTCCTGATCGAGGCGCGCTCACGGATGGACGACCGGAAGGCGTTCCTCCTCGCGGCACCGGGTCTCGAGACTCACCGGGCGCTCAAGATCTCCGGGCTCGACCAGCACCTGACGGTGCACGCCACGCTGGCCGACGCACTCGCCGCGCAGCTCTAGCCGGCCAGCAGCCGTTCGAGCGCGGGCTCGAGTGCGAGCGAGTCTCGGAGCTCCTCGTACGCACGCCGCGCTCCCGCACCGGCCGGCCGGCCGCGCACGGCACGGATGAGGACGTTCTTCGGCGTATGCTCGAGCTCGACGAACTCGACGAGCTGCGTGCGGTAGCCCGCGAGCTCGAGGAGTTGCGCGCGCAACGAGTCGGTGATCACGGTTGCGAAGCGCTCCTTCGAGAGGCCGTGCCGCAGCAGCGGCGCGAGGAGGTCGCTGCGGAGCTGCCGGTACGCCTCCTTGTGGCAGCACGGGACGGCCAGAATCGCGTCCGCCTGCCAGCGTACGGCCTGTGCAAGCGCCTCGTCGGTCGCCGTGTCGCAGGCGTGGAGCGAGACGACGAGGTCGACCTTTCGCCCTGCATCGAATGACGCAATGTCGCCGCGCTCGAACCGCAGGCCCGAGACCCCGGATCGCTCTACGAGCGCCGCGCACGTCGCAACGACGTCCTCCTTCAGGTCGAGGCCGACGATGTCGACCTCGAAGCCACGCAACTCCGTCAGGAAGTGGTGCAGCGCGAACGTGAGGTAGGACTTGCCGCAGCCGAAGTCGACGACGCGCAATCGCCCGTCGGGAGCAAGCGCGGGAACGACGTCGTCGACGAGCTCGAGGAACCGGTTGACCTGACGGAACTTGGCCGTCCGTGCCTTCTTCACCTGCCCGTCCGAGGTCATCACCCCGAGCTCGACGAGGAACGGCACCGGCACGCCCTCCTCGAGCAGCGAGCGTTTCTTGCGGTCATGAGCGCGGTCGGCCTGCGGGCGGGTCGGCGGCCGGCGCAGGACGCGGTCGCCGAGCACCTGCCAGTCGGCCCCCTCGGTCTGCAGCAGCGCCTGCCGGAAGCGTGAAGAGAGAAGGACGGCGATCGCATCGCGCGCCGCGGCGGGAGTCAGGTTCTCGTCGATCGTCCGGTCGGCGAGCTTGCTCGTGAGCCGGTAGCGCAGCCCGTCGCGGAGCTCGACCGGCGCCACGGTCACCCTGCTCGGGCCAGCGCCGCGGCGTGGCTTGCTGAGGACGCCGTGCGTGAGAGCACCGTCGGCGAAGACGCGGTCGAGGAGGGATTCGAGCTCGGTCACCCCGCTCAGGTTAGAGGCCGTACTCCTCGAGCAACCGCAGCCAGACCTCGCTGCGGGTCGGAAACGACGGCACGGCGTGCCACAGTCGCTCGAGCGGCACCTCGGCGACGACCGCGATCGTCGCAGCGTGGACCCACTCGGCGACGTCCGTGCCGGTGAACGTGGCGCCGACGACGATCCGCCGCTCCTCGTCGACGACGAGCCGTGAGGTGCCGGGCGCGCCGCGACCGACGAAGCTGCCGCCGGCATTGTCGCCGGTCTCCTGGTCGACGGCCCGCACATTCAACCCCGCCTCCTGTGCGCCGGCGAGCGTGTAGCCGACAGCGGCCACCTGTGGGTCGGTGAAGATCACTCGCGGCGATCGAAAGCCGTCGGAGGCGATCGCAACCTCGTGGCCGAGGATCCGGTCGGCGGCGAGGCGGGCCTGGTACTTCCCCATGTGTGTGAGGAGCGCGCGCCCGTTGACGTCCCCGACCGCGTAGAGCCAGTCGTGCGCCGTCGAGCGGAGGTCGTCGGCGACCTCGATCGCCGCCCCCGCCTCGAGCCCGATCGTTTCCAGCCCGAGCTCGACGGTCGCCGGGCGCCGGCCGACCCCGACGAGCAGCTCGTCGCCCTCGACGGTCGATCCGTCGGCGAGCGTCACCGAAACGGAGCCGTTCCGCGCCACCCGCTCGGCCTTCACGCCGGTGCGCACGTCGACTCCGGCCGCACGGAGCGCCGCCTCGACCTGCTCGGACGCGAACGGTTCCTCGCGGGCGATCAGTCGCGGGCCGCCCTCGACCAGGCTCACGTGCGAACCGAGCGACGACCACGCCTGCGCCATCTCGACGCCGACGACGCCGCCGCCGAGGATCACGAGGCGGGCCGGCACGACCTTCGCCGTCGTCGCCTCCCGGTTCGTCCAGACGCCCGCCTCGGCGAGGCCGGGGATCGGCGGCAGGAACGGGACGCTGCCGGTCGCGACGACGACGGCGCGGCGCGCGAGCAGCGTGTCTTCGCCGACTGAGACGCGGCGCTCACCGTCGAACCGCGCGCGCCCGCGGACGAGGACGACGCCGCGCTCCTCGAGCCAGGGAAGCTGCACCGCGTCGTCGAGGTCGTGCACCACCTCGTCACGGCGAGCAAGGACCGCTCCTACGTCGAGTGCGCCGGTCGCCGCCTCCGCGGCACCCGGGATCCGCCGCACCTCGGCGAGTGCCTCCGCGGGGCGCAGTAGCGCTTTCGACGGCATGCACGCGTAGTACGAGCACTCGCCGCCGACGAGGTGCCCCTCGACGATCGCCACCTCGACCCCTCCCTCGGCGAGGCGGCCCGCGGCGACCTCGCCCGCTGGCCCCGCGCCGATCACGATCACGTCGAAGCTTCGTTCTGCCATCCGTTGCGCTCCTCTCATCGGCCGGGACGAGGAAAGAGTCTCACGGGACAGGCAGCCGTTTCAGGAGCGCCAGACGACGAGCCGGCGCGGCTGGCCCTCGAGCGTTCCGTAAATCGAGACCTTGCGGCCACGGAGCATCCCCGGCGCACCAGGCGGGAGGCCGTCGATCGCAACTCTGACGCCATGACAACCACGCGAGCCGCAGAGGCGTGGCCGCTCGGCCGTACCGACCCAGCCGCTGACGAGCAGCGGGTCGCTCGTCAGTGCGACGACCGCCTGCTCCACCGTCACCACCGGCCGTTCGTGCGTCCAGGCGGGCGCGCTCGAACCGACCACGACGAGCGCCGCGCCGATGCAGAGGATCCCGAAGAGGACGTCCGCCGGCCTGAGCGTACGGCGCCGGTCCTCGAACTCGATCGCCATGCGGAGTCAGACGCACGCGGTCGTGGATAGTTGCCGCGGGATTTTTCAGGATTCAGCGAGACGACACGCTACGCTGCAAGGAGATGGAGGAGTTCACCAAAGTGCGCCTCGCTCGGAACGAGTCGCTGTTTCGCGATGTGAACGAGAAGATCAACGACGCGGCGCAGGCGCATGGCTCGGTTCCTGACGGCCATGTGTACTCGTTCTTCTGCGAGTGCTCCGACATCGCGTGCGTCGATCGTGTGGAGCTGACCCTCTCGGAGTACCAAGCCATCCGCGGCGACGGAAAGCGGTTCGCCATTGCAGCTGGGCACGCCGTCGCTGCGATCGAGGACGTCGTCGAGGTCGAAGCCGACCACCATGTCGTCGAGAAGGTCGGCGTCGCCGGCGACGTTGCAGAACGCCTGGATCCGAGAGCCGACTAGAGATCTCCGAAACCAGTCGTTGCGAACGATCACAGCGGCGAAACTTCCAACTCGAGGGGTGAGACGGAATGACCAAGGTCCTCTGCGTCCTCTACGACGATCCGGTCAACGGGTATCCGCCGCCGTATGCACGCGACGGCATTCCTCGGATCGAGCGGTACTTCGACGGCCAGACGACTCCGACACCGCAGGGGGTCGATTTCGAGCCGGGCGAGCTGCTCGGGAGTGTCTCCGGTGAGCTCGGTCTGCGCCGTTTCCTGGAGGAGCGCGGTCACGAGCTCGTGGTGACGTCGGACAAGGACGGGCCGGGCTCCGTGTTCGAGCGCGAGCTCGAGGACGCGGAGATCGTGATCTCGCAGCCTTTCTGGCCCGCATATCTGACCGAGGAGCGGATCGCGAAGGCGCCGAAGCTGAAGCTCGCCGTGACCGCCGGGATCGGCTCGGATCACGTCGATCTGCAGGCGGCGATCGACCGTGGGATCACCGTGGCCGAAGTGACGTACTGCAACAGCATCAGCGTCGCCGAGCACGTGATGATGCTGATCCTCTCCCTCGTGCGCAACTACATCCCGTCCTACCGGCAGGTCGTCGACGGCGGTTGGAACATCGCCGACTGCGTGTCCCGCGAGTACGACCTCGAGGGGATGCAGGTCGGTACCGTCGCAGCCGGGAGAATCGGCTCGGCCGTGCTTCGGCGCCTGAAGCCCTTCGAGGTCGGACTGCACTACTTCGACCGGCACCGCCTACCGGCGGACGTCGAGCAGGAGCTGGGTGTCACCTATCACGCCGACGTCGAGTCGATGCTGAGTGTCTGCGACGTGGTCACGATCAATGCACCGCTGCATCCCGAGACCGAGCACCTGTTCGACGACGCGCTGATCGGCAAGATGAAACGCGGCGCCTACCTCGTCAACACCGCCCGCGGCAAGATCTGCGACCGCGACGCGGTGGTGCGGGCGCTTGAGAGCGGCCAGCTCGCAGGCTACGCCGGCGACGTCTGGTTCCCGCAGCCTGCACCGAAGGATCACCCGTGGCGCACGATGCCGCATCACGGCATGACGCCGCATACCTCCGGCTCGTCACTCTCGGCACAGGCCCGATACGCGGCGGGAACCCGCGAGATCCTGGAGTGCTGGTTCGACGAGCGTCCGATCCGTGAGGAGTACCTGATCGTCGATGGCGGCAAGCTCGCCGGCGCGGGCGCTCACTCCTACAGCGCCGGCAACGCCACCGCCGGCTCCGACGAGGCGTCGCGATTCACTAGTGGCTGAGACCATGCCGTCGAGCCTCGAGATCGCGCAGGCCGCGCAGCTCCGCCCGATCGGACAGGTCGCGGCGGCGGCGGGTCTCGAGCCCGACGAGGTCGAGCCGTACGGCCGCTACAAGGCCAAGATCGACCTCTCCGTGCTCGAGCGGTTGCAGGGAAGGCCCGATGCGAAGCTGATCTGCGTCACGGCGATCACCCCGACGAAGGCCGGCGAGGGCAAGACGACGACTGCCGTCTCGCTCACGCAAGGGCTCGGCGCGATCGGCAAACGGGCCGTCCTCTGCCTGCGCGAGGCGTCTGTCGGGCCGGTCTTCGGGATCAAGGGTGGCGCCGCAGGCGGCGGCTACACGCAGGTGCTGCCGATGGAGGACCTGAACCTCCACTTCACCGGCGACATCCACGCGATCGGGGCGGCCAACAATCTGCTCGCCGCGATGCTCGATTCGCACATCCTGCACGGAAACGTGCTCGGCATCGACCCGCTCTCGATCACCTGGCGCCGATGCGTCGACATGAACGACCGCGCGCTCCGCCAGATCGCAATCGGGCTGGGCGGACGAGCGAACGGTTACGTGCGGGAGAGCGGGTTCGACATCACCGCCGCGTCGGAGGTGATGGCGATCGTCGCCGTGGCACGCGATCTGCACGACCTCCGCACCCGGCTCGGCGCGATCACCGTCGGGCACAGCTTCGCAGGCGATGCGATCACTGCGGAGCAACTGAAGGCCGCGGGCGCAATGACCGTCCTCCTCAAGGACGCGCTGAAGCCGAACCTCGTGCAGACCCTGGAGGGGCAACCCGCGATCGTCCACTGCGGGCCTTTCGCCAACATCGCTCACGGCAACAACTCGCTCGTCGCCGACCGCGCCGCGCTGAAGCTCGGCGACTACGTCGTGACCGAGAGCGGCTTCGGCTCCGACATGGGGATGGAGAAGTTCCTCAACATCGTCTGCCGGATCGGCGGGCTCGC
>JBKJML010000012.1:0-13697 GCA_046596415.1 Gaiellaceae bacterium
CGTCGAGCTCGCCGTCGTCCTTGCGGAACTTCATCAGGTTCAGGGAGGACAGGTTGCAGGCCGAGTCGTCGATGTGCATGTACTCCGAGCACGGGTTCGACGCGTTGATCCGGCCGGAGTTCGGGCACGTGTGCCACGCGTTGATCGTCGTGTCGTACTGCACGCCGGGGTCGGCGCACTGCCACGAAGCCTCGGCGATCTGCAGCATCAGCTTGCGGGCGTCGATCGTCTCGACGACGGAGCCGTCGGTGCGAGCGGTGAGGTTCCACTCCTTGCCCTCGATCACGGCCTCCATGAAGGAGTCCGTGACGCGGACCGAGTTGTTCGCGTTCTGGTACTGGATCGAGGCCCAGTCCGGCGAGTCGAGCGACATGTCGTAGCCGGCCTGCTCGAGGACGCGCGCCTTGCGCTCCTCCTTGGCCTTGCACCAGATGAACTCCTCGACGTCCGGGTGGTCGACGTCGAGCACGACCATCTTCGCCGCACGGCGCGTCTTGCCGCCCGACTTGATCGTGCCGGCGGACGCGTCGGCGCCGCGCATGAACGAGACCGGGCCGGACGCGTAGCCGCCCTTCGAGAGCTGCTCCTTCGAGGAGCGGAGCTTCGAGAGGTTGAGGCCGGAGCCGGAGCCACCGCGGAAGATGACGCCCTCACGCCGGATCCAGTCGAGGATCGACTCCATCGAGTCGTCGATCGAGAGGATGAAGCAGGCGGAGCATTGCGGCTTCTCCTCGAAGCCGACGTTGAACCAGACCGGGCTGTTGAAGGAGGCAAGCTGGTTGACGAGGATCGCCTTCAGCTCGGCCTCGAACGTGTCACCCTCGTCGGCCGTCTCGAAGTAGCCGCCGTCGCGGCCCCAGCCGCCGATCGTGTCGACGATACGGCCGACCATCTGCTTGACGCTGCGCTCGCGCTCCGGCGAGCTGAGCCGGCCCCGGAAATATTTCTGCGCGACGATGTTCGTTGCCGTCTGGGACCAGAACTTCGGGAACTCGACGTTGCGCTGCTCGAACGCTGGCCCGTCCTTCCCCGGGATGATCGCGTCCCGGAGCTCCCACTCGATCTCGTCGAACGGATCGCGGCCCGGGATCGTGAAGTACCGACCCGGCGCGACGCGCGCGGCGTCGTCGAGGACGACGTTTTGCACTTCTTCGGTGGCCCCTGTTACCTCCGGGGCCGCTTCTGTTCCTTGCGGGGCTTCCTTTGCGGTCGCCATCTGTTCCTCCCAAGCCGGTCCTGACGTCAACGAGATCGCCTGTCCCTGCGGCACTGCCGGTGAGGCCAAGCGGACTGGCTACGATAGGAGGCGGCTCGGACGGAGGCGCCCGCCCGATGCGACTTTGTGCGCGTCAAAAAGCCTGCAAATTGCGGAATTTCGATCTCCCCATGATACCAGACCGGCGGTCGCCGGCAGCGTGTCCGGAGACTAGACGATCGTCGTCGCGCGAGCTTCTTTAGCCCGGCAGGCGGCGGGCCTGGACGCGGCGCACGACGTAGCCCGCGGAACCAGCGAGCACGAGGAGGCCGGCGATCGAGCCCAGCACGATCAGGGGAATCGGCACCGAGCTCGCATCGTTCGAGCCCGCCTTGTCGAGCACGTCGTTGAACACGCCGTCCTTCGAGCCGCCCGAGCTGTCGCGACCGCTCGTCGGGCCGGTCCCCGTGCGGTCCTTGCCCGGGACGACGCCGCCGGGGGTCGGGTCGTGCGTGTCCTTCTTCGGGACGAGCTTGCCACGGATCGCGAGCTGCAGGGCGCGCTGGATGTCCTCCTTCGCGCTCGAGTAATCGACGACGTCGACGGGGAGGCCGTCGATCGCATCGTCGTAGCAGTGCAGCGGGTAGATCTTGTCGACCCGACCGTTGTCGTACCAGTCGCCGACCACGTCGTCACCGCAGTCGCGTGCAGCCGCCACTCCAGGCCCTGCGAGGGAGCCGAGGACGAGCACGACGGCGAGCACGGGCAGCGCCAGGAGGCGGGCGCGGCGGGTGCGTCGAGAGGGCGGTGGGGTTGTAGTCAACGTGTGGCGAAGCGGGGGAAAACGGCGTTGTCCGCGCATCGTTGGTCGAGAGTCTCTCCGACGAGGGTGATGGCCGGGTGAGCCGTACGTAAACGGTTTGTAAAGGGCGGGGAGGCCCGCGAAGCTATGGTAGCTTGCGGGCGATGCGGAGGGCGCTAGCAGGCGCGTCGAACGTGCCTCGTGCCCGCGCAGCGGCCCTTGCCGCGATCGCGGCCGTGCTCGTCGTCTCGCTCTACGCGGGCGGCGCTGACGACGACACTCTCCTCGTCTGGCCGGGTGGCGCCGCGCTCGTCGTCCTCGCCCTGACCCTCGCGGCCGCTGCCGCCGGGCTCCTGCCGCTCGCCTCGCCCTCGCGCGCAGGCTTGGCGCTCCTCGCGGCGACGGGCGGGATTGCAGCGTGGAGCGGCGCCTCGATCGGTTGGTCGATCGCCCCCGACCTTTCGTGGGGCGACCTGAATCGCGGCCTCGTCTACGTCGCACTCCTCGCGCTCGGCGCCGTTGCCGGCTCAGCCGGGCCTCGGGCCTGCCGTCTCGCCGCCACGGGCTTGGCCTTGCTGCTCGCCGTCGCTCTGCTCTGGGCGCTCGCCGGCAAGGCGGTGCCGGCGCTCTTCCCTGACGGTGCCCGCGCGCCGCGCCTCCGCAACCCGGTCGGCTACTGGAACGCGCTCGCGCTTGCCGCCACAGCAACGCTCGTGCTCGGTACGTGGCTTGCGTCGCGACCCGGGCATCCTCGCCTGCACCGCGTCGTAGGGGCGGTGCTCACGTACGCGGCCGCGGTCGCGATCCCGCTCACCGGCTCGAGGACAGGCTTGGCTATGGGTGCTCTCGCGCTCGCTGCGTGGCTTGCGCTCGGTCACGACCGGCTCGAGAGCGCAGTCGTGATCGCCGTCACGGCGGTGCCTGGGGCGCTTGTCGGCGCGCTCGCTCTCACCCGGCCGGGGATCGGCGACGCGGGCGCGTCCCATTCGCAACGCGTCGCCGACGGAGTGCTTTTCGCGCTCGTCGTCGTCGGCGTGGGGGCAGGCGTCGTGGTCGTCGCGGCTGCGCTCGCCTCACGGAGCGCGTCGGAGGCGCACCGGCGCTTGCTCGGCCGTGGCCTTGCGACCGCCGGAGCGCTCCTGGCGGCTGCCCTTGTCGTCGTCCTCCTCGTCGCAGCAGGAAGCCCGCGCGGCTGGGTCTCGGATTTCACCGGCGCGGGTGGCGCTCAGGTCGCAAACGACCCGGGACGCCTGGGCAGCTTCAACTCCAACAACCGGTGGCGCTGGTGGAATGAGGCGTGGGACACCTTCGCCGACGAGCCCGTGCACGGCACGGGCGCGCGGACCTTCTCGCTGGCGAGAAAGCGCATTCGCGAGAACGCCCTCGAGGTGAGCGAACCGCACTCGCTTCCACTTCAGGCCCTCTCCGACACCGGCGTCGTCGGGCTCGCGTTGCTCGCTGCGGCGATCGCTGCGGGCGCCGCCACCGCGGTCGGCGCCCGCCGTCGGCTCCAGGGTGGCGAACGCGCCGCTGCAGCGGCGCTCGCCTTGCTTCCCGCGAGTTGGGTCGTGTTCGCGCTCGTCGACTACACACGGGATTTCGTCGCAGTCGGCGCACCGGCGTTCGTCGCGCTCGGCGTGCTCATGACAGCGGGCCGTCCAACGGCTCGGCCACAACGCCTGCCGCTTCTTGTCGCCGCAGCGCTCGCACTTGCCGCGACCGCGTCGCTCGCCTCGCCGTGGCTTTCGGATCGGAGCCTCGACCGGGTTGGGGCGGCACTCGAACGGCGCGACGTGCCGGCGGCGCTTGCCGCCGCCGACCGGGCCGAGTCGTTCGACCCGTTCTCGCCCGCGCCACTCATCGCGCGGGCACGCGCCTACGAGGTCGGCGGCCGGCGCGGCGAGGCGCAACGGGCGTACGCGGATGGGGTGCGGCGCCAGCCCGACAATGCGGAGACGTGGTACTTGCTCGGTGAGTTCGAGCTCGACGTTCAGCACGACGCCTGCAACGGCTACACGCACCTGAACCGCGCCTACACGCTCGACCGCTACGGGCCTGCCGGGGAGGCGGGCGGCGCGCTCGACCGCGCGCGAGCCGTCGTCGACTCCGGTCGCTGCGCCGGCTAGGGGGTCAGGAGCCGGCGCCGACGACTACTGCGACGTGGGCGCCGGCGAGTTGCGTCGGGCGGAGGCCGTCGAGGGGGCCGACGATCTTCACGTGCAGGTCCCGCGCGAGGCGTGCAGCCTCGGGCGCGAAGCCCTGCCGGTACATGACGAGGGTGCGGGTGTAGTCCGACTTCGGCGCGTTGCCGACGCCCGCGATCCGGTAGCCGACGCCGCGGATCCGGGCCGACTCCGTTGCGGCGGCTCCTGAGACACCGCCACCGTTCAGGACGAGCACCGACGTGCGGGCGCGCGGCAGCTTCGGCTCGGCCAGCGGCGTTGCGGCTGCAGCGCGGGCTGGTTCGATCGGGGCGAAAGCCTTGCTCTCGGCCGCTGCGGCGACGTTGTTCGCGAGCGGCTTCGCGAGAACCACGACCCCGATCGCGACGAGCGCGACGAGTTCGAGGGCCGCCACGAGGCTCGCTACGACGGTCGCGGTACGCCAGGGCCTGATCAGCGCATCGGGGGAGGAGACTGGGTGATCCATCTGCGCCGGGTGGTTTCGGCGCCGACCGGGGCTAGTCCTCCTTGACCCACTTAAACGTTGCCGCGAGCCCCTGGTCGAGCGGCGTCTCCGCGCGCCACCCGAGCGCCTGCCCCGCGAGAGCCGGGTCGATCACCGACCGCTGCACCTCGCCGAGCCTCGCGGGTGCGAGCTCCGCCGCGAGCTCGGACCCGACGACGCTCCGACAGGCCTCGTAGAGCTCGACGACGGAGGTCTCCTCGCCCGTGCCGACGTTGAGGACACCGCCCGTCAGGCCGGGGCCGCCGAGCATCGCGCGGACGACGTCACCGACGTAGACGTAGTCGCGGGTCTGGCTGCCGTCGCCGTAGATCTTCGGCGCGTGCCCCTCGTGAAGCGCACGCAGGAAGATCGCAACGACGCCTGCCTCGCCGTGCGGATCCTGTCGGGGCCCGTAGACGTTGCCGAACCTGAACGAGACGTGGGTGCAGCCGTAGAGGCGGTTGTAGGTGGCCAGATACTCCTCGGCGCAGAGCTTCGAGGTCCCGTAGGGGGCGAGGGGGCGGCGCGGCGCATCCTCCGGCGCCGCTCCGTCGCACTCGCCGTAGATCGCGCCGCCCGTCGAGGCGAACAGCACCTGAGCGCCGTGGGGGCGCGCAGCTTCGAGCAGCGCGACGGTGGCGAGCACATTCACCTGCGCATCGAAGAGCGGGTCGGCGATCGACCTGCGTACGTCCATCTGCGCCGCGAGATGGAAGATCGACTCGGGCCGGACGGCGTCGAGGATCTCGCCCAGCCCGGCGCGGATGTCGGCTTCGTGAAAGGTCGCGCCGGTGGGAACCTGCTCCCGTTTGCCGCTCGAAAGGTCGTCGACGACATGCACCTCGTCGCCGCGTGCGACGAGCGAATCGACGACGTGCGAGCCGATGAAGCCGGCACCCCCTGTGACGACCGCCCGCACAGCCGTATCCTTGCAGACCTGTGTTCGTGACGTTCGAAGGCCTCGACGGGGCCGGCAAGACCACCCAGGTCGAGCTCCTCCGGGAGCGCCTGGAGCAAGAGGGCCGCGAGGTCGTCGCGACGCGCGAGCCGGGAGGGACGGAGCTCGGCGAGCGGATCCGGGAGCTTCTGCTCGGCGGCGTCCCCGTCGCACCCTGGGCCGAGGCAACGTTGTTCGCAGCGTCGCGCGCGCAGCACGTCGCCGAGGTGATCGGCCCGGCGCTCGAGCGCGGCGCCGTCGTCCTCTGCGACCGCTTCGTCGACTCTTCACTCGTCTACCAGGGCGCGGCGCGCGGGCTCGGCGTCGAGGCCGTGCTCGAGCTGAACCTGCGTGCCACCGGCGGCCTGCTCCCCGACCGCACCTTCCTGCTGCACGTCCCCGTCGCGACCGCCGCCGCGCGGCTGGGCGACCGCCTCGATCGGATCGAGGCCGGCGGCGCCGCGCTGCTCGACCAGGTCGACGCCGCCTACCGCGCGCTCGCCGCTGCCAATCCCGAGCGGATCGTCGAGCTGGACGGAACGCTGCCCGCCGCCGAGCTCGCAGAGAGGATCCATGGAGCCCTTCGCACGCGTGCCTGAGCAGCAGGAGGCGAAGCGCCTGCTCCATGGCGCCGTCTCGGAGGGAGCGGCGCACGCCTACCTCTTCCACGGCCCGGCGGGGGTCGGCAAGCGCCGCGCGGCGCTCGAGCTCGCCGCCGTGCTGCTCGACGATGAGCGGCGCGTCCTCGGTGACCGGCCGTCACACCCCGACCTGTACGTGCTCGAGCCGCTCGGCGAGATGATCAGGATCGACGAGATCCGCGAGCTGCATCGCGACCTCCACATGCGCCCCTTTGAGGCGACACGACGGGTCTACATCGTCTTCGGCGCGCACCTGCTGAACGCCGACGCCGCCGACGCGCTGCTCAAGGACCTCGAGGAGCCGCCGCCCTACGCGGTGATCGTGCTGGTGGCCGACGAGCTCGGGCCGCTGCCGCTGACGATCCGCTCCCGCTGTCAGCTCGTGCCCTTCAGGCGCCTGTCAGCGACTGCGGTGCGTACCTGGATCTCTGCGCGTGCGCCCGAGCTTGCCGAGCCACAGGTGCGGGCAGTCGCCCGGGTTGCTGCCGGGAGGCTCGACCGGGCAGCGCGTCTGCTCGACCCCGCTGCCGCCGGCCGCCGTGAGGTGCTCCTGCGGATCGCCCGGGGACCGTATGCCGACGCGGACTTCCAGCCGGTCGAGGCTGCGGCTGCGATCCTGGCCGGCGCGCGCGACTGCGGCGCTGCGGCGAAAGAGTTGGCCGAGGAGGCCCTCGAGGAGCGCGACCTGACGGCGCGCGAGGCCGAGCAGCACGTCAAGCGAGCCCAGCGCGGCGCCGAGCGTGAGGAGCTGCTCGCGTCACTCGAGGAGCTAGCGGCCTGGTATCGGGATCTCGTCGTCGTCGGCTCGGGGGCCGAGGCCGCGGCGCTCCATTCGGACCGCGCCGCGGAGCTGCGCGAGGACGCGACCCGGGAGCGCCTGGAGGGGGCCGAGCGTGCTGCCGAGGCGGTGCGTGAAACCTGGCGCGCACTCGAGGAGTTCAACCTGAATCCGTCGCTCGCGCTGGAAGCGCTGTTCGTCAGGCTCCGGGTGGAGCTCGTCTCTGCACAGGTTCTGCCGTAGAAACTTTGTAAATAGTTCCAAAAGGGGCTTGCGGAATCGGCCTGAGTCACTCAGACTCCGTCAGGCGTTCGGGCGGAACGTCAGGCTTTACCGTCTCCTGAGGAGATCAGCTTGGCCGCTGTACCGTCCATAGGTCGTGCAAACCTCGTCGAGCCCCGCCCGGTGGCGCCCGAGGCCGCCGCGACGCACGCGCTCTACGAGCGCCACGCCTCGCGGATCCAGAGCTATTGCCTGCATCAGCTCGGCTCCCGCGAGGAGGCTGAGGACGCCGTTCAGACGACGTTCATGAACGCGTTCCGCGCGCTCCGGAAGGGCATCACACCGGAGGCCGAGAGCGCGTGGCTCTTCAAGATCGCCGAGAACGTCTGCCTGTCGCGCCGCCGCTCGTCGTGGCGGCGAGGACGGATCGAAAGCCCGAGCGACTTCGGCCTGATCGAGGAAATCGTTCCCGGCCCGAACCGCCAGCGGGACGAACTGATCGGGATCGAGGACGCGCTCGCCGGTATGCCTGAGCAGCAGCGCCGGGCGATCCTCTTGCGCGAGTGGCAGGGGCTCTCCTACCGCGAGATCGCCGAGGAACTCGAGGTTTCGCAGTCGGCCGTCGAGACGCTGATCTTCCGCGCCAGGCGCTCGCTCGCGCAGGGGCTCGAGCAGCCCGAGACGGTCGCCGGCAAGCGGAAGGGCATTCGCCGGGCCATGCACGCTCTCGATCTCGGCTCGCTCGTCGGCGTCGCCAAGGCCCTGCTCACGGGCGGCGCGGCCGTCAAGGCGACTGCTGCCGCCGTCGCCGTCACTGCCGCCGCGGGCGCCGCGATCACTGCGCACCCCGAGCGCCAGGACCATGCCTCGAAAGCCGGCTCCGCTGCGGTCGCCTCTGCCGTCCCTGCGGCCGTGCCCGTCTCGAGCTCCGGCTGGAACTTGTCGACGCGGTCGTCGACCGGCTCGGCAGTCGGCGTAGCGCTCTCCGGCTCGGCGGTCGCCAGCACGCAGGCGAGCGCAGCCCTGAAGGCGCACCGCAAGGTCTCGGCGCGACGGAACGGTCCCGGCACGGCGTTCGGGTCAGCGTCGCTTTCGGGCGGCCGTACTGCGGAGTTCGAGGCTGGCGAGAGTGTGGCCGCTGCCGCAGCTCCCGTCGTGGCGCCTCCGCTCACGGCGCCTGCGGCGGCGGCGCTTCCAGCGGTAGCGCCCGCAGCACCGTCCGTTCCGGTAAATGGCAACGGGAGCCCGAAGGGGGCGCAGGAGCAGCCGAAGGCGGCCGTCCCGGTCGCCGCGGCGCCCTCCGAGGCACAGCCGGTCGTCAAGGAAAAGGAACACGCGAGGAACGACCAGGCCAGAGACGAGCGGCAGCAAACAAAGGACGCTGCCCGCGAGGCGAAGCAGGACGCTCGTGAGGCGAAGCAGGACGTCCGTGAGCTCGCCAAGGCTCCGCAGAGCGGTGCTCCGACCGTTTCCGCGATCCCCGCTCCGGTGACTGTCGTCGCATCGCCCGCCGCGGTCGTGCCCACCGTTCCAGCTCCTGTCGTGGCCGTCGCTCCAGCTCCGGCCGCGAACTCCGCTCCTGTTCCCGCCCCGGCTGTGGTTGCTGACTCGAGGCGCGGCAAGAACAAGGGCTAGCCGGCTGCATTACCGCCTTGCGGCGGGCGGACGGCGCACGACCGACGTGCCCCACACCTGAAGCGTGCAGCCGAACCGGCCGCCGTGGCTTCGCTGACGGCAACCACCTCGGCTGCCGATGGGGCGACAACTGGACGCCAACCCGACGTTCTCATTTCGGCTTCCTTGTCGGAGGTCGGCTGCGGGAAACCCGCATCGAAGTCTGTGGGCATGTGCGGATCGATGTGCGGTCTGGCCACGGGGTTTGCCGTCGCTGACGGCCTACCCTCGGCTGAACGAATCGAGCAATCGAAGGAGAGACCCGTCATGGCTTCATACCGCGATTCGACCCCGCGTGGCCCGCGCGCATCCGAGACCAACTCGGGTGCCTTCTGGATGGTCGCGACGATGCTGCTCGGCCTCGCTGTCGGCGTCGTCGGTCTCCTTGCGCTGATGATGTGGTCCGACGCGCGCGGGACCTCCGAAGTCACACCGGCCGTCGAGGCGGCCATCGCCGATCACAACACGGCCCTGCCGCTGAACAGCTTCGCCGGCGTCGTGCCGAAGAACGCGCAGGAGCTGGCTGCGGCGCACAAGCCCTACAACGCCACTCTGGCGCCCGTCCCGGCCGGTGACCTGGTGAAGGTGCAGATGACGCTGAAGGACATGACCGTCGAGATCGCGCCGGGAGTCAAGTACAACACCTGGGCTTTCGACGGTCACGGTGCCCCTGGCCCGGTCGTGCATGTCCGTGAAGGGCAGACGGTCGAGATGACGCTGACGAACGGCGGCACGATCCCGCACTCGATCGACTTCCATGCGGCGCGCATCGCACCGAACGTGGCGTTCAAGGACGTGATGCCGGGCGAGTCGATCGTCTACCGGTTCAAGGCGTCCGATCCGGGCGTCTACATGTACCACTGCGGCACCAAGCCGGTGCTCGCGCATATCGCCAACGGCATGTACGGCGCGATCATCGTCGAGCCGAAGGCGGGCCTGCCGAAGGTCGACAACGAGTATGTCCTCGTCGGCAGCGAGTGGTACCTGAACGGTGATGGGATCAAGGAGCCGGCGTCGCTCGACATGGGGAAGGCACGGGCCCGGATGGCCGACTGGGTGACGTTCAACGGCTACGCCAACCAGTACGTCACCCATCCGCTGACCGCGAAGCCCGGCGAGACGACGCGCTTCTGGGTCGTCGCGGCAGGGCCGACGAACAACGTCAACTTCCACATCGTCGGCACGATCTTCGACCGCGCCTGGGTCAACTCCGACCTCGCGAGCCCGCCGCAACTGGGCGTCCAGACGGTCGTCGTCCCGGCCGGTGGGGGCGCAGTCTTCGACGTCAAGATCGACGACGAGGGGTTCTATCCCTTCGTCTCGCACGCCTTCGCCGATGTCGATCTCGGCCAGGTCGGCCTCCTCAAGGTCGGCAACCCCAAGTCGGCGGCGTCCCACTGACGAGCGCGAGACGCGGGAGCCGACCGAAGGGTCGGCTTCCGCGTCCTCGATCTAGGCTGACGCCAATGACTGCGACCGAACACGCTGACGTCATCCTTCGCGATGGCCGCACGCTGCGGTTACGGCCGCCCACTCGTGCAGATGCCGATGCCCTGCTGGCGTTCTTCAGCGGGCTCTCGAAGCGGAGCCTGTACCTGCGCTTCCACGGCTTCCCGGAGCTCAGTCCGCGCCTCGTCGATTCGATCCTCGAGCCGGGCTGGCAGGAGCGCGGCGCGCTCGTGGGCGCCCTGGTCGATGACGAAGGGGAGCGCGTCGTTGCGATCGCGAACTACGTGCGGTTGCGCGACCCGAAGCTGGCCGAGGCGGCATTCGCAGTCGCCGACGAGCACCAGGGGCGCGGCGTCGGCACCCGTCTGCTCGAGCAGCTCGCACAGCGGGCGGCCGAGGTCGGGATCGAGCGCTTCGTCGCGCAGGTGCTGCCGGACAACCGGGCGATGCTGGGCGTCTTCGAGGCGGCCGGCTTCGAGCTGACGCGTGAGAGCGAGAGCGGCGAGTTGGAGGTGCAGTTCCCGATCGCCCAGACCGAGGTCTACCGCGAGCAGGTCGAGGCGCGCGACCACGAGGCGGTTGTGGCCTCGCTCAGGCCGTTCTTCGAGCCTCAGGGAGTTGCGGTGATCGGCGCCTCCAAGCGACGAGGCTCGATCGGTGGCGAGCTCTTCCGCAACATCCTCGAGGGTGACTTCGTTGGCGCTGCCTACCCTGTCAACCGCAACGCGGAGCCCGTGGCCGGTGTCCGGGCCTACCGGACGATCGACGAGATCCCGGATGAGGTCGATCTCGCGGTGATCACGTTGCCTGGTGCGGCGGTGATCGAGGCGGCGGAGCAGGCGCTGCGCAAGGGCGTCCGCGCGCTCGTCGTCATCTCGGCCGGCTTCGCCGAGTTCGGCAGTGAAGGGCTGGAGCGCCAGGAGCAGCTACTCGCGCTCGTCCGCTCGTACGGTGCCCGGCTGATCGGGCCCAACTGCCTCGGCATCGCCGTCTCCGGACCGAGCCTGAACGCGACCTTCGCCGCGCGCTCGGCCCCGGCCGGCAACATCGGCTTCTCCTCCCAGAGCGGTGCGCTCGGATTGGCGCTCCTCGAGGCGGCCGAGTCGCGCGGCCTCGGCCTGTCGGCGTTCCTGTCGATCGGCAACAAGGCAGACGTCTCCACCAACGACCTCCTGGAGTGGTGGGAGGACGACGACACGACCGACGTCGTGCTCATGTACGTCGAGTCGTTCGGCAACCCGCGCCGCTTCGCCCGGCTCGCCCGCCGGGTCGCCCGCACCAAGCCGATCCTGGCGCTCAAGGGCGGAACGACGGCGACCGGGCAGCGGGCGGCAAGCTCGCACACCGCCGCTCTGGCCGGCTCCGACACTGCGGTCGATGCGCTCTTCCACCAGGCCGGCGTGATCCGGGCGACCTCGCTTGAGGAACTGGTGGACGTCGCGACTCTGCTCGCCACGCAGCCCGAGCTGAGAGGACGACGGGTCGCGGTGCTGACGAACGCCGGCGGGCTCGGGATCCTCTGCGCAGACGCCTGCGAAGCAGCCGGCCTCGACCTGCCTGGCCTCGGCGAGGAGACGCGCTCCGCGCTCTCCGAGCTCCTCGCAGCCGAGGCAAGCGTCGAGAACCCGGTGGACATGCTGGGCGGTGCTACCGCGCAGTCGTATGCCGCCGCGCTCCCGCTCCTTCTCGACGACGCGCATGTCGATGCGGTGATCGTCCTCTTCGTCCCGGCGGTGACCGCGTCGGCCGACGAGGTCGCCGAGGTGATCGACGCTGCCGCTGCCGCCGCCGCAAGCGAGAAGCCGGTGCTCGCGGTCGTCCTGCATGCGGGCGGCATCCCGCTCGCGCTGCGCCGACCGGAAGCCCACGTCGCCGCCTTCCTCTACCCGGAGTCGGCGGCTCGGGCACTCGGGCGCCTCGCCGAGCGAGCCGAGTGGCTGCGCCAGCCGTATGGCACCGTCCCCGTCGTCGACGGAATCGACAGAGACGCCGCCGAGCGCGTCATCGAGCGAGTGCTCACAGACGGTGATGACGTCTGGCTGAGCCCGGCCGACACCCGTGAGCTTCTGCTCGCGTACGGCCTGCCCCTCGTCCCCGAGCAACTCGCCGACGGCCCCGACGAGGCCGCCGCCGCAGCCGAGGAGCTCGGCTTCCCGGTCGTCGTCAAGACGGCTGTGCCCGGCGCCCACAAGACCGAGTTGGGCGGCATCGCCCTCGATCTCCCCGACGCCGATGCTGTGCGAGCGGCGGCCGAGTCGATCGGTGGGCCGCTGATCGTCCAGCCGATGGTCCCGAGCGGCGCCGAGCTTCTCGCCGGGGTCGTCCAGGATCCCGTCTTCGGGCCCCTGGTCGCGTTCGGCCCCGGCGGTGTCTTCGCCGAGTTGATCGGCGAAGCCGGATTCAGGATCGCGCCGCTCACCGATCGCGACGCGGACGAGCTCGTCTACGGCGGCAAGGCCGGGAGGCTCGTCCGTGGATTCCGCGGCGCTCCGGCAGCCGACGGCGCAGCGCTCGCCGACCTGCTGTTGCGCCTCGCCCGCCTGTGCGAGGACATCTCGGCCGTCGCCGAGCTCGATCTCAACCCTGTGCTCGCGCTCCCGGATCGCTGCGTCGCCGTCGACGCCCGCGTCCGTGTCCGACGCCCGGAGCTCACGACTCGCGCCAAGACCTGGTAGCGGACTGCTAAGGGACGACATGACCCAAAGCCGGAGGACAATCGGCGGGGACGATCGGCGACGGCGAGATCGCAGCGGCTCCGTCCACGGTTCGCGTCGCGGTGATCGTCGCTCGCGAGGAGCGCGTGATCGCGGGTGCCGTTCGCCGGCTGCTGGCGAGCCCGGCCGCCTAATCCTGCGGGCAAGTACGCAGGCAGGATCGGCGTCCGCCCGGATCCGCACTCACGTGCGCGGGCCGATGATGAGAGCACCCCGAAGTGAAGGAGCAAGGACGATGAAACGCATCCTCGTCACTACCGATGGCTCCCCCTCCTCGACCGAGGCGGTCGCCTTCGGAGTCGAGTTGGCGTCGGAGCACGAGGCCGAGTTGATCTTCGTGCACGTTGTGCCCACGCTGGACGTCGTACCGGCGGGTGGCTTCGGCGGGATCGGTGGCGCCTTCCCTCACGAGCTCACCGAGCACGACCACGTCCTGCTCGAGGAGGCTGCTTCGGTCGCATCCGAGCACGGAGTCCTTGCGACGACCGCGATGTTGCGCGGCAACACGGTCGACGAGATCGTCGCCTACGCCGACTCGCACGATGTCGACCTGATCGTCGTCGGCTCGCGCGGCCACGGTGCGATCGCCGGTGCTCTGCTCGGCAGCGTGTCGCGTGG
>JBKJML010000053.1:0-5563 GCA_046596415.1 Gaiellaceae bacterium
CCGATGTAGAGCGTCTTCCCGGCGAGCGCGGCGCTCGAGGTCACCTTCGCGCCGGAGGCGTGCGTCCAGCGGAGCCGCCGCTTCGCGAGGTCGAGCGCGTAGACGCGCCCGTTCCAGGCGCCGAAGTAGTCGAGCCCGTCGCGCACGACAGGCGACGACTCGATCGGCGAGCCGATGTCGAGCTGCCAGCGGAGCCTGCCGTTCGCGCGGTCGAGCACGCGCACGATGCCGTCCATCCCGTGTACGACGACATTCCGGCCCACGACGGCCGGCGACGACGCCATCTTGCCGCCGGGCGGGTCGTAGCGCCAGACGCGTTTGCCGTCGGCCATCGACAGGGCGTAGATCGTGCCGCTGTAGTTGCCGATGTAGGCGACTCCGTCCGCGACGACGGCCGGGAACTCGATCAGCGAGCCGACGCCTCGCGACCAGACCACCTTGAACGGGGGCCGGATCGCGATCTCCCGCTGGGCCTGGGTACGACTCGGCGAAGCGCCGTACATCGTCCACTGGAGCTCGGGCCGGTAGAGCTTGATCGTGACGAGCCGCCGCGTCTTGAACGGCATCCGCACGGTGCGGGTCCCGTAGCCGGGTGCCGAGGCGCGCACGTCGAGCGCCGTCCGCGCGCGCAGCCGCACCTTCGCGGCGCCCTGCGCGTCGGTGTAGCCGGCGCGCTTGCCGATCACGACCCGTGCGCCGCTGACGCGGCGGTGCGTGTCGCCATTGACGACCGTGACGCGAACGACCGCCTGCGTCGAGCGCTTGACGGCGAGCGCGCGACGGGGCTGCGGGGTCTCCGCACGGGGCTGGAGCTCGGCCATGCCGTCGATACGGGAGGTTGCCGCGCAGCCGGCGAGCAGCACCAGCAGGATCGCAGGCAGAAGTAGACGGCGCACGTAGGACACGGTTCGAGAGGGAGGCCTCGGATTCCTCGCGGCCACCGTAGCCCGGCCGTATGAGGATTTCGTGTGCTGTGCTCTAGACGGTCTCGCCCGGCTCGCCGGCGAGCGGCTCGGGCAGCTCTTCGGCGAACGGTTCCAGCGTGCCGTCCTCGCCGGTGATCAGGCAGAGGTGCGAGAAGAAGCGGGTCATCACGACGCCCGCCCGGAACTCGCCCAGCGTCGGTTCAGGCCGCTCGCCGCGCGCCAGGCCGAGCGCCAGCTCCGGGTAGCGG
This sequence comes from Gaiellaceae bacterium, assembly GCA_046596415.1. Lineage (GTDB taxonomy): Bacteria > Actinomycetota > Thermoleophilia > Gaiellales > Gaiellaceae > JBKJML01. Next base: position 1,175 of record JBKJML010000053.1, read on the forward strand.
CTGCCGGCGGCAAGCGGCAGCGGGAAGCCGCCGCCGAAACGGGGGTTCACGTCAGTGACGGGCAGCGACCCGTCGGGCTCGCGGAAGCACTGCACGTTCGCGGGGCCGAGGATCTCGAGCGCCTCCGCGACGCGCGCCCCGTGCTCGATCAGCTCGCGATCGGCGATCGTCGCACCCTTGATCGACTCGCCGCCCTTCGACTGGATCATCGTGCGCGGGATCGCGTTCAGGCAGCGCCCGTCGAGGTCGCAGAAGACGTCGATCGAGAACTCCTCGCCGAGGCACAGCTCCTGCACGAACGAGGCGACCGGCGTGCGCCGGAGGTAGAAGTCGAGCTCGTCGGCGTCGGCGGCGCGGTAGATGTGGCGCGAGCCGAATCCCTCGCGGACCTTCACGAGCAGCGGCCAGCGGGCATCGTCGGGCACCTCGCCCGGCAGCCAGCTACGCGGGCTCGGGACGCCGATCGCCTCGAAATGGAGATGGGCGAGCCACTTGTCGCCGATCCGCTCGCATACCTCCGGCTCGGGGACGAGCGCGAGCGCCGGCGCGAGCGCCTCCCGCGAGCGGCCGAGGAGCGTCTGGTCGAGGTCGGTGAGCGGCACGATCAGGCGGACGTCGTGGGCGCGAACGATCTCGGCGAGGCGCGGGATATAGCGCGGGTCGTCGACGCGCGGCACCAGCTCGGCGACGTCCGCGTGGTGCAGCGCGGGCGCCAGCTCGTCCAGGTCGGCCGCGATCGTGCGGGCGCCGGCACGCGCGAAGGCGGAGACGATGTCGACCCGCTGTCCGGCGCAGGTGAAGAGGACGGCCGTCATGGGCCAGAGCCTAGAGCAGGCCGCCGAGCGGGCTGCCATGGACGATCACCCTTAGATCGATCGCAGCCAGGACGACGAGGAGCGCAACGAGCGCCCGCGCCGCCACCGGCCGACCGGCGAGCGCCCGCAGCACCCGATCGACGGCGAAGCCGAAAGCGAGCGCCCACCCGGGCGCCGTCGTGAGCATGTAGGTCGCTTTGAGCGTGTCACCGTCGGGAACCGGATACGAGACGGTGAAATACAGATAGCCGGCGAGTCCGAGCACGGGCAGCACCGCCGGCAGGAGCGTCGCAGGCGCGAAGGTGCCGCGCCGGCGCAGCCCCGCTGCGAGGAGCAGACCAAGCCCGGCGAGCGCGAGCCCGGTCGGGAGGATCCCGACGAGCGCTTGTGCTCGGAGCGTGCGGCGTGCGGCGGGGGGCGGCTCGCTCGCCTTCGTCGAGTTCCAGGCGAAGATGCCGAAGTAGTCGCCCCAGAGCTCGTTGTAGGTGGTCGGCACGAGCTCGTTCTTGAAGTGCGGCCGCCAGGGATCGGTCAGCGAGTCGGGCAGGCCGGTGCCGACGTAGAACGAGGCCGGCTGGCGCTCCCAGACCGGCTTCGCCACGGTCGGCTGATCGAAAATGGGGTTCGTGTAGAGCACCGCCTGGCGGATGTACCAGGGCCCCGCGACGAGCGCCGTCGCGAGTGTCGCCAGGGCAAGCGAGCGCAGCAGGGCGCGCGGGGGCGCGTAGCGGCGGAGCGCCGCGAGCGCGAAGACCGCGACGACCGTCATCCAGGCGTAGAGCCCGAACGTCCGCGCGAGCTGGGCGGCGCCGAGCGCGACTCCCAGCAGCAGCGCGGACCGCGCTCGCAGGTCGCGGGCGACGAGAATCCTCGCCGCGAGCGTCAGCGCTGCGAGCGTCAGCAGCAGGTCGAGCGGCTCGGGATGGAACATCGCCGCGGTGCGCGAGACGACCGGGACGAAGCAGAAGAACCCGAGCGCCGCGAGGTGCAGCGCCCGCCGGCCGGGCCACACGATCCGCGCCAGGACGAGCAGCAGCAGCGCCGAGAGGACGAGCACGATCGCGTTGCCGAGCAGCGCCACGCGCTCGGGCGGCGTGATCCCGACGAGATCGCCGGCCCGGGTGGCCAGACCGGCGAGCGCGTAGAAGAGGGGCGGGCTGTAGTACTCGCTGCGGCTCTCCTGACCGGGGATCTCCAGGTGGTAGGCGAGCCCGCGGGCATAGTCGATGTGGTGGACTGCGTCGTAGCCGGCGCCGGGGTCGAGCGAGCGCGCGTTCCAGAACGCGACGGCCGCGAGCAGGAGCACCAGGCCGAGAGCGGAGCGGCGGTACCAGCGCGGCTCGCTACGGAGCACGCCAGCCGCCCTTGTCTCCCTTGTAGGTGCCGGCAAAGAGCGCCAGCGGTGTGCGCAAGAGGATCTTCAGGTCCACAAGCGGCGAACGATGCTCGACGTACCAGACGTCGAGCTCGATCCGCTCCGCCCAGGGGAGGCTCGCGCGGCCGTGGATCTGCGCCCAGCCGGTGATCCCCGGCAGCACGTCGAGCCGCTTGCGCTGGCGCTCGTCGTAGCGTTCGACCTGGTAGCGGAGCGTCGGGCGCGGCCCGATCAGGCTCATCTCACCACGCACCACGTTCCAGAGCTGCGGCAGCTCGTCGACCGAGGTGCGGCGCAGGAGCCGGCCGGCCCGGGTGATGCGCGAGTCGCCCTCGTTCACGGCGTAGCCGGCGCCCTGCTTTTCGGCACCGACGATCATCGTCCGCAGCTTCAGCAGCTCGAAGTCACGGCCGTCCTTGCCGACGCGCGTCTGCCGGTAGAGCACCGGCCCGCCATCCTCGAGCTTGACCGCGAGCGCGGCGAGCGCGAGCGCCGGGCTTGCGACGGCGAGCCCGAGCCCGGCAACCACTGCGTCCAGCATGCGGTTCAGCGCGTCCCCTCCGGTGCATCCCAGGTCGCAGGCACGCCTCGCTCGACGTAGTTCCGCAAGGAAACGAGCGTCGCGAGCGTGACGAGAACGTAGTAGCGGGCGATCCCCACGCCCGCAGCAGCGGCGGCGAGGAGCAGCAGCTGCGCTACGACCGCAGCCTGGTAGACGAGCCCGTCGCGGACGAGCGCGAGCGACGCCAGCAGCAGCACGAGATGCAGGAGGCCGCTGCCGTAGCGAAGCAGGCGGTGCGAGACGACTGCAACCCGGTAGCGCGGCGGCAGGCGGCGGAGCATCGACCCGCGCAGCGTGATCAGCCAGCAGTGCTCGAACATGCGCACCTTGCGCCGGTACTCGGTCTCGTTCGTCGGCGTCGGGCGCTCGAACGCGTGCGCAAGCGGCTCGTACACCGCCCGCCGGCCGTGCTGCACGAGCAGGTAGGGGAACGCGAGGTCGTGCCCGAAGCGCGGGTCGACCTCGACATAGTCCGCGCGCCGCACCGCGTAGATCGAGCCGTTGCCGCCGGTCACCGAGTGAAGCCGCGACTCGCTGGCGCGCAGCCAGAGCTCGTAGCGCCAGTAGAGGCCTTCGCGGTTGCCGCCCTCGGCGTCCTGCAGCACGAGCCGCCCGCAAACGTAGGCGACGTCGGGGTCGGCGAAGTCGGCGACGAGCCGGCGCAGTGCGTCGGGCGCCCAGGTCGCGTTCGCGTCCGAGAACGCGACGATCTGGCTCTCCGTCTCGCGCACAGCCTGATTCTGTGCGGCGACCTTGCCGCCACGCTCGCACACGAGCAGGCGCACACCACGGTCGCTGAACCCCCGGACGAGCTCGTGCGTGCGGTCGCTCGAAGCGTCGGAGGCGACGACGAGCTCGAGCTTCTCGGCCGGATAGTCGAGCGCGAGCAGATTCTCGAGGCGGCGCTCGATCACCGTCTCCTCGTTGTAGGCGGCGACGATCACGGTCACGGACGGCAACACGTCGCCACGGCGGACCGGCCGGCTCGCGACCCTCGCCCAGAGCGCGGCGACGAGCGGGTAGGCCAGGTGCGTCCAGACGAGGGCGGCGAGCGAGAGCCAGAAGAGAAGCTTCAGCGCGAGCACGCGAGCGAGTCTAGTTCCGAGCCGTGCTCAGGCGGCCGGCAGCGCTTGCGGGCTGAGCACGCGTTCGTGCCAGAGCTCCAGGACGAGCAGCGAGTAGAGGCGCAAGCCGTGATCGGCGGCACCTGAGCGGTGCTCTCGGAGGAGCCGCTGCACGGCTCCGACATCGACGAGCCCGCGGCGCCCGAGCCGCTCCGCCGAGAGCAGGTCGCCGGCCATCTCCGACAGGTCCTCGCGGAGCCAACGCGAGATCGGAACCTCGAAGCCCTGCTTCGGCCGGCGCGCGACCGCCGGCGGCAGCCGCTCCGCCGCCAGCCGCCGCAGCGCGACCTTCGTCTTCACCCCGCGCAGCTTCTCCCGGTCCGGCAGGAAGAGCCCGAGCCGCGCCACCTCGTTGTCGAGCAGCGGCACCCGGAGCTCGAGCGAGTGGGCCATGCTCATCCGGTCGCCCTTGAGCATCAGGTCGTCGAGCAGCATCGTCCGAAGATCGACGTACTGGCGCCGACCGAGCGCGGTGAGGCCCGCCGGGGCTTCGCTGAAGCGCCGCTCGAAGAC
>JBKJML010000054.1:0-29111 GCA_046596415.1 Gaiellaceae bacterium
GTGGTGTCGCCGCGAGCTCGCCGATCGCGTTGTCGAGTGCGTCGCGTCTGCTCTTTGCGTCGAGCATCCGGCCGTAGCACTCGTCGAACACGATCGCGAGCGGCCCACCTTCGAACCGCTGCCGGCGAAGCCACGCATCGTGCGTCCGCGTCCACGCAGTCGCGTCGTACACCAACCCATGACGCAAAAGCAGCTTCGAGAGCCGATGACGCGAGCGCATCAAATCGCCGCGAGCGTCCTCACGAGCACGAACCAAGTCACGCGCGGCCTCCTCCTCCAACGTCGGGATCCGGATCGGGGTGATCTCACCGAGGCGAAGCAGCCTCGCAAGCCGCTCGGCGTCACGCCGATCGGTCTTGACCCGGTCGGCCGCCGCCCGGATCCGCGACGGCGCCGCCACGACACAGCTGATCCCAGCATCGGCACACGCGCGCGCAAGCCGGTACCCCGTCGGCCCTGCCTCGTACACAACCCGAACCGGTGCCGGCAACGTCTCCAACCACCCGACCGTCGCATCACACCCCGGCGGCACCCGCAACGACCTCACCTCACCGCTCGCCCCATCGATCACGCCCGCGACCACCGACCGAGCATGCACATCCAACCCGACCCAGCTACCTTCGCTCATCACCGGCGCCTCCCGTAATAGCGGCTCTACCGCCGGGCCGATCCCGACAGCAACCCGCGACAACTTACGAGCGAGGCGCCGGGCACTCCATACGGTCTGGCCCAGCCAAGTTAGTCGTCTCTCGCCGCGTCGCTCCTCATTCGTGGCGGCACGCACCCTTGAGGGTGGCCCGTGAGCCACACGAGGATCGCGACGAGCACGCTTGCGGCGACCGCCGCAAGCGTCAGAACCAGTGCGTAGGCCGTCCAAGGATTGACGGAGCCGCGTCGGGTGATGATGTAGAGCGTCGGTGGGAGGGCGAAGAGCATCGACCAGCCTGCCGCCACCCATGCCGGAAGGCTGCGGTTCCGGCGCGTCGGCTCGGCGAGGCTCTTAATCTCGCCCCGCCACATTGCTGTGACGCGCGTCGAGGCGATGATCGCGAAGACGACGAAGACGGCGATACCGCCCCATTGGACTGGCGAGACAACGATCGAAGCCACACCGTTCGCTACCCCGTTTGCTCTGGCGTCATTCCGGGACACTGGCCCACGGCTGGATTGTGACCCCAGCGCCCGCGTAGTCCGGTATCTATTGATTTGCTCTCAGCGTGTCGCCGACGCGAATGGTTCCCTGATCGATCACGAGGGCGCCCACGGCGAGGCACGCATCACGCTCACGAGCGATCGTTCGCAGCACATCGAGATCACGCTCGATGCCTCCGGCTTGTGCGCGCGTCGTCATCACGCACCGTTTGATCCGCATGCCGACGTCGAGCGTCGCCTCGCCGAGTGTGACTCTCGATCCGACAAGAGAGCCCTCGCCTTCGCCGTCGAGCAGTACGTTCGCCCTGAAACGACGCGGATCCCACGATCCCATCGTCGCGGTCGACACAAGCGACACCCGCGCACCGGGGCTGTCGTGAAATGCCCTCGCAGCTCCGTCGAAAGGCTCCCAATCACTCGTCGACTCGTGCTCGAAGTCGACCACGTTCTCATAGCGGTGAGCCGCCTCCGTCGCAGCCGAACGCAGAGCCACGGATCGGCCGAGCCAGTCCGACAACGTGTTGTCATCTTCTGCCAGTGAACCATCCGGCAACGTGATCTCCGCAGTACCGTCAGCGCGCATGCGTGCCGACGCAAACAGCAGCTCAGGAACACGCCGACCGGTCAAACCCAATCCGGATTCCACGTCGTAGATCGCGAACTGACGATCGCCTTCGAGACCATCCGCAGTCACTGCCACTGCATCAAGCCGCTCGCCTTGTAGCGACTTGACGGGATAGCGCCACAGCTCAGCGATTTGCACGCTAGCGAACATACGACAGAGCTTTTCGGCTCTGAGGGCGAGATCGGTTCACTGGGAGGCTTGTCAAGGGACATTGCCGAACACTGGCGCAGGCGATTGCTAGCAAGCGATTAGGGAGAAGGGATCGCGAGCTGGCGGCAGATCGCCCGCACGAGACCTGGGCCGATCCGATTTGTCGTGGCGGCGCTACTTGACCCCGACGACCATCGAGTCGGGGCCGGCGAGATGCTGGACGTACGTGTCGCGAAAGCCCGCCTCGCGCAGCCAGGCTTGGCAGTCAGCACCCGTGTAGTCGAAGCCGGCGGGTGTCTCGATCAGCATGTTGAGGCTCATGAGCAGCCCGAACGCGTTCTGGCGGCGTTCGTCGTCGATGATTGCGTCGAAGACGATCAGCGCGCCGTCCTCCGGTAGCGCGGCGTAGGTCTTTGCAAGTAGAGCCTGCTTCTCCTCGAGGTCCCAGTCGTGGAGGATGTGTCCCATGACGTAGACGTCGGCCTCCGGTAGCGGGGCGGCGAAGAAGTCGCCGGCGTGGAAGCGGAGCCGGTCCTGGAGCTCGAATGAGCGCACAAAGTTGTCGAAGTGCGGCTGGGCCGCCGGTAGGTCGAAGCCCTCGCCCGTCAGGTGAGTGTGGGCGAGCGCGAGTTCCACGAGCAAGCCGCCCTCTGCGCAGCCGACGTCGACAACGGTGCGGTGACGCTCCCAAGGAAACGTCGCGGCGATTGCCTTGTGCGCGCCCAAGCTGAGGCCGGTCATGGCGTGCAGGAACTGCTTCAGCCGGCCGGAATCCTGGTAGAGCTCCGCGAAGAAGTCGCCCCCGTGCTTGGCCTCGTTCTGCGGCCGCCCGGTTCGCAGCGCCTCGGTCAATGACGACCAGAACGGGTAGAGGCGCGCGTTTGCCATCTCGAGCATGCCGCCGATGTAGGAGGGCTTGGAGCGGTCGAGGAAGCGCGCGGTCTCCGGCGTGTTGCGGTAGACGCCGTCGTCTTGCTCGAGCATGCCGAGCGCTGTGAGCGCGTCGAAGAAGTCACGCCAGCTGCGCGGGTGAAGGTCGAGCCGCGCGGCGAGCTCCTCGCCTGGGAGCGGACTCTTGCAGAGCTCCGTGAACACGCCGAGTTCGACAGCGCTGAGGAGCGTCTTCGAGCCCCAGAAGCCGAGTCCGAGCTGGAGGATCTGTTCTGGAGTCGTGGCGGCCTCGGCGTCGTCCGCCGGTCCGGCAACAGTTTGTTGGGCGCCGTCCATGCCGAATACCCCTATCTGACTGATACGCTCTGCATCAGTCGCTTGGCGAATAGTCCATGAAGCAACAGTTAACTAGCGAACATTCCCATAGTGGATCTTCTGAGTCAAGCCCGACGCTGGAGCAGCTCGTCGCCTGGCGCGTTTTCCTGGAATGCGCCTTCGCGCTGATCGACATCGTCGACGCCGAGCTACGGGACGAACGCGGGATGACGCTCCGCTGGTACGACGTGCTCGTGCAGCTCGAAGAGGCCGGAGGCGGGTCGCGGATGACAGAGCTCGCTGGCCGGATCTTGGCGAGCAAGAGCGGCCTCACTCGCGTGGTCGACCGAATGGAAGAGGTCGGGCTCGTTCGGCGGGAGCGCCCCGAGGGCGACCGGCGGGTGATTCTGATCTTCATCACGCCCGAGGGGCTGCAGGCGCTTCAGGCAGCCCGCGTCGTGCACCGCCGCGGCATCGATGAGCACTTCGTGCGGCATCTGGACGAGCGCGACCTCGCGGCGCTGAAGCGCATCTTCGAGAAGGTTCGCGACCACGTGCGGCCTCTGCGCCCCGGCCGCGTCAGCGGCTGACTTCGTGCTGCCGGTCGTTACCGTTCAGCGCCTGGAGCACGGGATGCCCTACCGTGCCGGCCCGAACTGTTGGCTCTATCACGCCACTAAGAAGCGCACGAGCGCCGACGGGATGCGCTTCTGCTTCACGTTCGGGCGCCTCTCGGTGATCCAGACCGCCCAGCAAGGCTGACCGGGAAGCTCAGGGGACTGTGAGACTCGGCGGGTCGGTCCGTCTGGGGCTGTCGTCATGGTGCCGCCAGCGTAGGGTCACGGCAGCGAGCCTCAGTCAATTTGCGTGATGCGCTTCTCGCTGTTTGCCCGCTCGGCGCCGCCGCCCGGCTGCGACGGGCCCGCGCCCGCGTAAGGCGCCCAGAGGCCGTTGACACACTGGATCTTGCCGCCGTTCAGCTCGGCGATCTCGCCTTCCTTGCTGCACGGGTCGCCGGGCTTGTTGGCTCCGGTCGCACCCGCAGCGAGGGCGAACGCGGCCAGGCTGGCGAGAGTCACGGGAAGCAGTGCGCGCAGGGGCATTCGTCGTCCTCCAGGATCGGCAGCGGTCACGCTTCCATCGACGCTTCCGGCGAGCCACCCGAGCGCTGGCTACCCTCTTTGCCGATGTCGAACGGCCACCACGACGACGAAGCGACCGCCCTGAAAGCCGCCATCGAGGCGCTCGAGGCGGTCGTGCGCGACCGCGGCCTGCTCCAAGAGCTCACCGTCGAGGAGCGCACACGGCTGCTCGCCGCCGCGGGGAGCGTCTTCAACCCCGACGTCGTCGAGCGGCGGCGGGGGGTCAAGGCCGTCAAGAAGCGGGAGAAGGCGGCCAGGCACGAGCAGAACGAATCGGTACGCGCTGAGACCGGGATCCGCGTCCTGCGCGAGAAACCCGTCTTCACGACCCCCGACGTCGCGCCGCCGGCGGGCTTCGAGCAGGCCGACGTCGACGACGAGGCTCTCGCGCGCGGCCTGCACGGCTGGCGGCGCTGTTACGTCTGCAAGGAGGCCTACGACGCGCTCCACCCGTTCTACGACCAGCTCTGCGTCCCCTGCGGCGACTTCAACCTCGCCAAGCGCACCGAGACCGCCGACCTGACCGGCCGGGTCGCGCTCCTCACCGGCGGGCGGGTCAAGATCGGCTACCAGGCAGGGATCAAGCTGCTCCGCGCCGGTGCAAGCCTGATCGTCACCACGCGCTTCCCGCGCGACGCCGCTGCCCGCTACGCGCAGGAGGCCGACTTCGACGAGTGGGGCGGCCGGCTCGAGGTCTTCGGGCTCGACCTGCGGCACACGCCTAGCGTCGAAGCCTTCTGCCACCACCTCGGCGAGACGCGCGAACGGCTCGACTTCATCGTCAACAACGCCTGCCAGACTGTGCGGCGGCCCGCCGACTTCTACCGCCACATGCTCGAGGCGGAGACCGCCGCCGAGCACGACATGCCCGCCGAGCTTCGCCAGCTGCTCGGCGAATACGAGGGTCTGCGCCGCACCGACATGCTCCCCTCGGCTGCGGGTATCGCCACGCCGCTCGTCGGGATGACGCACGCCGCCGAGCTCTCACAGGTCGCCCTGCTGCCGGAGGATCTCGCCGGCCAGGAGGGCCTGTTCCCCGAAGGACGGCTCGACCAGGACCTGCAGCAGGTCGACCTGCGCGGACGTAACTCGTGGCGTCTGCTGCTCGCCGAGGTCTCGTCGGTCGAGCTGCTCGAGACACAACTCGTCAACGCGGTCGCGCCGTTCGTCCTCAACGCCCGGCTCAAGCCGCTCATGCTGCGCACACCCGAGCGTGACAAGCACATCGTCAACGTCTCGGCCGTCGAGGGGCAGTTCTACCGCCGCTTCAAGACGACCCGTCACCCGCACACGAACATGGCCAAGGCGGCCCTAAACATGATGACGCGCACGTCCGCCGCCGACTACCAGCACGACGGGATCCACATGAACAGTGTCGACACCGGCTGGGTGACCGACGAGGACCCGCTCGAGATCGCCGAGCGGAAGACCACCGAGCACCGCTTCAGTCCGCCGCTCGACATCGTCGACGGGGCGGCGCGTATCGTCGATCCGATCATCGACGGCCACAACAGCGGCACCCATCTCTGGGGCCTGTTCCTGAAGGACTACCGCTCGGTCGACTGGTAGAGGCCGTCCGACCCGACCGCCACTATTGGGGTCGATGCGGCGCACGAATCTGCCGTTCGGCGAGGCGCTCCACGAGCTCCTCTACGACGACGAGCACTACATCGCCTGGACCTCGGGCCGTCTCAACCTCGCTGCGATCGCGCGCGAGCTCGGACGCTCGAGCGACGCCGCGCTGCGCGCCGCGTACGCCGGGAAGCGGCCGCCGACGCGGGTGCTGATGGAGGACTGCGCGAGGATCGCGCGGGTCGACGCCGGCTACTTCGTCGAATACCGCGACCCACGCGACGAGACCGCGGCCGCCTAGTAGCGGCCGAAACGCCGCACGACCGGCGCCCGCCGTGGCAGGCGCCAGTCGTGGGCGGAATGACTACGGCTGCGTCGGCTCAGCGGGCTCGTGCGAGTGGTCGTGACCCTCGTGGTCATGACTGGCGTGGTCGTGGTCGTGGTCGTGCGTTGCGGCGGCGGGCTCTGCCGTGGCGGTTGTGGTCGCCTCGGCCGGGGCACTCGAGCCGCCGAACATCGCCTTCAGCTTGTCCAGGAACGACATGCGGCTCTCCTTGTTCGTAGCGTGAGCAACGATCCTACGGACAGCGGAGGATGGTCGCTAGCTTCGGACGACGAGCGTCGCGCTCATGCCGCGCTTGCGGTGGTCGGCGAGCGAGCACCAGAGCTGCCATTTCCCAGGCGCCAGCGTCGCCTCGAGCACGCCACGGCGGCCGGGTGCGACGGTGCGTAGGCGCAGCGTCCGCGTCCCGCCGATCCGGTGCAGGCGCAGGTCGTGCGGGTCCTCACCGAAGTTCACGAGCTCGACAATCGCCGGCCCTTGCTTCACCGCAGCGCGCGAGAGTGCGAATGAGAACTCGTCGGCGCTCACCTGCAGGCGCGCCGGCGCAGGTACGACGGCAACGAGCAAGGCGGCAAGGAACGGGCCGATCACTTCAGCAGCTTCGGGATCGCGAACGACCGTGCACCGGGGATGACCGCAGCCGCGTCGGCACCGAGCCACTGGTCGAGGATGCCGCTGTACACGGCGCGGAAGTCGGAGGTGGCGAGCAGATTCCCGTCGTTGTCGAGCCGCGCGAGGCCGGGGAACTCGCCGATCATCGTCCCCCGCACGCGCGAACCGATCAGGAAGCCTGCTCCGGCGGCCCCGTGGTCGGTGCCGTTCGAGCCGTTCTCCTTCGCGCGGCGGCCGAACTCCGACCACACATGCACGAGCACCCGGTCGGCGAGACCCCGCGCCTCGAGGTCGCGCTGGAACGCGAGCAGGGAGGAGGCGGTGATCGCCAGCGCGTCGGAGAGCGCCTGCGGCTGGTCGGAGTGGGTGTCGTACATGCCGGGCGCCTCGAGCGCGACACACCGAAGCGGCAGCCCGGCGGCGATCATCGCTGCGAGCCCCGCGAGTTGCTCCGGGAAGTCCTCTTCGCTCTTCGGATAGGCAACCGGGCTGGTGTAGGCGGGCTTGTCGTCGGAGCCCGCGAACGGCAGCAACTGATCGCGCAGCCGGGAGGCCTGGAGGGTGACGTTCGAGGCGGCCGCGAGCGCAGGGTCGCCGCCGCTTCCCACCTTGCCGAGCTCGGCGACCGCGGCCAGCAGCCGCTGCTCGACCTCGCCCCAGACGCGGTGAGTGCCGAAGCCGTAGTTGCCAGGGCCGTCGATCGCGGCGACCGGCACGCGCGCCGTGGCGAGCGCGGGCAGCAGGCGGCCCGAGAGCGAGAGCCCCTGGAGCGGGTTGTCACCCGTGCCGACGCGGTCGAGGTAACGGCCGAGCCAACCGGTCCGGAGGCTCGCGTTCGTCGCTCCGACCTCCCAGAAGTGGCGCGAGGTGAAGTGGGACTGGTCGGGATCGGTGTAGCCGACAGCGGGCAGGACGCTCACCTTGCCCTCGGCGTGCAGCGTCGCGAGCGGCGCGAGCGAGGGGTGCCAGCGGAGGCGGTCGTCCTCCGCGAACGGGATGCCGCCGGCGAGCGCGAGCTTCGGCCGCAACCGCCGGTAGAGCGGGTCGCCCGCCGGGAAGAGCAGCGAGAGCGAGTCGGCGCCGCCCTCGAGGAAGACGGACACGAGGATCGGCGCGCCGGCCGCCGCCGCCGCGGCCGCCTCGATGCCCTCCTCGAAGTACGGCAACCGGACGTTCGCGGCCCCGTAGACCGCGAGCGCGAGCCCGCCGCTACGGGTCAGGAACGAGCGGCGTGAGAGCCCGGTGCCGGCCGGCAGCGGCATGCCGGGCTCGATCGAGGGCAGGCCGCGGCCCGCCTCTGCGGCGGCACGGCGCAGCAGGTCGGCGCGGGAGTGCTCGTCGCAGCAGCGCGCCATCAGGAGGTCTGGAGGTCGGGGGACACGGCGACGAGCTGGCGAATCGCGTTCGCGATCATCGGGGGGTACGCGGTGCGCTTCCAGTTCTGTTTCGCGTCGGAAAGCGAAGCCTGGGCGAACGCGACGAGCACCGCATGGGTCGCAGGCCGCACCGTGGGCTGGCCCCAGAAAGCGAGCGCCTGGTCGACGAGTGCGGCTGCGTCGAACGGAGCCGCCGACTTCTCGGAGAGCGCAAGCGGGCGGGCGACGTAGCTCGCGGTCAGCCAGCGGCCGCGGAAGGTGGCCGTGTCGAGCCAACGGGAGTCGTCCCAACCGGCGACGTTCGGCGGGTAGAAGAGCTGCTGGCCGGCGAGCGACGAGAGCCACGACCAGGCAGTCGTGTCGATCGAGCGGCCCGCTCCACGCAGGAGCCCCGCCATGTACACGGTGGGCGGGTTCACCATCCGAGGGCCGTCGTAGAGCGCCGAGTGGCGCAGGATCGCCTCGAGGACAGGCCGAACCTGGTAGCCGCTCGACACATAGAGCTTCTCGAGCTCCCGCTGCGTGGCGGCCGGCGGATCCGCCGGCACGAAGTAGCCCCAGAGCTTGCGGACGAAAAACGACTTGTGGCTCGGGTTCTCAAGGCAGAGGCGGCAGGCGTCGCGCCAGGCAAAACGACCCGTCTTGCCGAAGATCCGCTTCACGTCGTCGTCGTGGCGGCCGGCCTCGAAGCGGAAGTTCGTCGGGCCTGTGTTGCGGGCCCAGTCGTTCTCGAAGCCGGTGAGGGCGCGCGCCTGCTCGCGCACGTCGCGCTCGCCGTAACCGCGCCCGGCGCCGAGTGTGAAGAGCTCCATCAACTCGCGCGCGTAGTTCTCGTTCGGCGACCGCTTCGAATTCTGGGTGCCGTTGAGCCAGAGCAGCATCGCCGGGTCGCTCGTGACGTCCTCGACGAGCGTCGCGAACGAGCCGAGCGAGCGCGTCCGCAGGAGCTGGTTCTGCTTCAGCATCAGCTTCTGCGACCCGACGCCCGCGTTCGAGGTTGCGAACCAGTCGTGCCAGACGAGCGTCATCCGCTCGACGAGCGGCCTGCTCGTCCGCACCATCCGGTCGAGCCACCACACCTGGTCGTGCCCCCAGGCGTCGCCCGGCGCGAGCGGCCGGCCCTTCTCATCCTTCGGCGCCGGGCCGACGAAGCTCTCACGGCCCGGGCGGGTGAGCGACAGTACGGCGGCGTCGAGACCCTTCGCCGCGAGCGCGGCTGCCTCGCCCGGGCGCGGGCCGAAACCGGCCCGCCACAGCAGGCGCTCGGCCTGCTCCTTCCCGAACGCGCCCTTGTAGGTGGAGATCTTCGCGCTACTCACGACGTGATGAGTGTCGCCCACGCCAACCCGGATTTGTAGGCCGGAAATTGTAAATTTGTGCTGGCACCTCTGAACAGGAGACGCCCACCGCGCCCCTGTTGGGGCCCTCTGCTGCTCAGTCGGCCCCGGGCACGTCGTCGGCGCCCGGTTCGTTCTCCTCCGGGTCCGGTACGGGTGAGCCCTCGACCTCGTCGTTTCGGTCGTCGTCGCGTGGATGATCGTCGTCTGTCATGCAGGGCCGTGTTCCCCGACTGCGCTGCGCTAATCCGCTAGTAAGGTCTCGACCATGAAGGTCGTCCTTCCCGACGGGAAAGAGCTCGAGCTTGCCGACGGCGCCAGCGGGCTCGACGCCGCGCGCGCGATCGGCCCGAAGCTGGCCGAGCAGGCGGTGCTCGTCCGCGCGGACGGCGCCGTCCAGGACGTGCGCCTGCCGCTTCAGGACGGGGCCGAGATCCGATTCTTGACCACGCGCGACAAGGCCGACCCCGACGCGCTCTCCGTCCTGCGCCACTCGGCCGCGCACCTGCTCGCCGAGGCGGTGCGCCGCCTTTACCCGGGCGTGAAAGTAGCGATCGGACCACCGATCGAGAACGGCTTCTACTACGACTTCGAGTTCCCGGAGCCGATCCGCGAGGAGGAGCTCGAGCGGATCGAGGCCGAGGTGCGACGCGAGATCGAGGAGGGCCGCACCTGGTCGCGCGAGGAGATCTCAGCCGACGAGGCGCGCGAGCGCTTCAGCGCCGAAGGCGAGCCGTACAAGGTCGAGCTCGTCGATACCGCCGAAGGGCAGATCTCGCTCTACACGCAAGGCGCTTTCACGGATCTCTGCCGCGGCCCGCACCTTCAGGACGCAAGCCCGATCATGGCATTCAAGCTGACCTCGCTCGCCGGCGCGTACTGGCGCGGCGACGAAAAGAACACCCAGCTGACCCGGATCTACGGCACCGCCTTCTACTCACAGGCCGACCTCGACGCCCATCTCGAGCGGCTGGAGCTCGCGAAGGCGCGCGACCACCGCAAGCTCGGCCGCGAGCTCGACCTCTTCCACCTCTCCGACGAGTCGCCCGGCTCACCGTTCTGGCACCCCAAGGGGATGGTGCTCTGGAACGAGGTCGAGGACCTGCGCCGCCGCGAGAACCGCCGCCGCGGCTACGACGAGGTGAAGACACCGCTCCTCTACGACGTCGAGGTCTACAAGACGTCGGGCCACTACGAGAACTACGCCGACAACATGTTCTTCATCCCGCAGGAGGATCGGACGTTCGCGCTCAAGCCGATGAACTGCCCGGGCCACATGCTCCTGTTCGGAAGCCGGCTGCGCAGCTACAAGGAGCTGCCGATCCGCTTCGCCGAGTCCTCGACGCTCCACCGCGACGAGCTCGCCGGCACGCTCCACGGCCTGCTGCGTGTCCGTCATATCACCCAGGACGACGCGCACGTCTTCTGCACCGAGGAGCAGATCCAGCCGGAGATCGACGCGATGATCGAGTTCGTCCGTGACCTCTACGCGCTCTTCGGCGTCACCCCGAACGCCGAGCTCTCGACCCGCCCCGAGCAGCGGCTCGGCACCGAGGAGCAGTGGGATCGCGCCGAGGGCGCGCTCGAGCAGGCGCTGAAGCGCCACGAGATCCCCTATGTCGTCAGCGCGGGCGAAGGAACCTTCTACGGCCCGAAGATCGACCTCCACATGACCGATGTGCTCGGCCGGAGCTGGCAGATGGGCACGATCCAGCTCGACTACCAGATGCCGGTGCGCTTCGACCTCACCTACATGGGGGCCGACAACGAGGAGCACCATCCCGTGGTGATCCACCGGGCCCTGCTCGGCTCGCTCGAACGCTTCATCGGGATCATCGTCGAGCACTACGGTGGCGCCTTTCCCTTCTGGCTCGCCCCGGTGCAGCTCCGCGTGATCGCCGTCTCCGAGCAGCACCGCGAAGCCGCCCGGGAGCTGGCGGGACGCGTCCGCGAGGCCGGCTTCAGGGTCGATCTCGACGAGCGCGACGAGACGCTCGGCAAGCGAATTCGGGAGTCGGAGCTCGAGAAGATCCCCTACACGGTGGTCTACGGCGAGCGCGAGTCCGATACGTCGCTCGCGGTGCGCGAGCGGGGTGGGGGACAGTCGACGAAGAGCCTCGACGAGCTTCTGCTGGAGTTCGGCCGTGAGCTTGCTACGCTACGTACCTGAAAGCAGGAGCGGACCAAGCCCCTCACCTCCGGAGCCACGCGCTCATCGGAGGTTCAACCGAGTCGGTTGGAGTGAGAAATTGGCCGCTGCTTGCAGCGGTTTTGTCGTTCGATAGGAGGAAGAACAGCTTGGTGAAAGGCCTTTGAGACCGAGACGGCGTCCGGACGATCGGCGCGTACCGCAGCCGCAGGACAGGATCAACGAGAACATCCGCGTCCCGAATGTGCGGCTCGTTGACGAGGACGGCACGCAGATCGGCATCAAGTCCACCGAGGAGGCGCGTGAGTACGCCTACTCCAAGGGCCTCGACCTGGTCGAGGTGGCCGCGGGGGCGGATCCGCCCGTCTGCCGCGTCATGGACTACGGCAAATACCGCTACGAGCAGGAGCAGAAGGCCAAGCAGGCCAGAAAGCACCAGCAGACAATCCTCGTCAAGGAGATCAAGTTCAGGCCAAAGATTGGCGTCCACGATTACGAGACCAAGAAGGGCCATGTCGTGCGCTTTCTCAACCAGCGCGCGAAGGTCAAGGTCACGATCATGTTCCGTGGGCGCGAGAACCAGCACCCCGAGCGCGGACGTGACCTACTGATGCGGCTCGCCGAAGATGTGAAGGAGCTCGGCACGATCGAGTCCCCTCCGCTCGTCGACGGGCGCAACATGGTGATGTTGCTCGGGCCAACGAAGAACGCGGGAGTAGTGAAGACACATGCCGAAGGTGAAGAGATCGAGCGGAGCGAAGAAGAAGTTCAAGGTGTCGGGGACCGGCAAGTTGATCCGCCGGCACGCGATGAAGAGCCACAATCTGGAGAGCAAGTCGCCGAAGCGGAAGCGGGGCTTCCGCAAGGATCAGCCGGTCGCTCCTAGCGACGTCAAGGGCGTCAAGCGCCTGCTGGGGATGAGGTAGAGCCATGCCGCGAGTCAAGCGATCCGTTCACGCGCGCAAGAAGCGCCGCAAGGTACTCGAGCAGGCGAAGGGGTACTGGGGCCTTAAAAGCCGCAGTTACCGCTACGCGAAGGAGCAAGTCGAGCACTCGCTCGTCTACGCCTATCGCGACCGTAAGGCGAAGAAGCGGACGTTCCGGCAGCTCTGGATCGTCCGGATCAACGCTGCGGCGCGCCTGAACGGGCTCTCGTACAACCAGTTCATCGCGGGCATCCACAAGGCCGGGATCGAGCTCGACCGCAAGGTTCTCGCCGATCTCGCCGTGAACGACCCGCAGGCGTTCGCAGCCGTCGCCGAACAGGCGAAGGCCGCGCTCGAGACGACCAAGGCAGCCTGAGCGACCGGGGTCGGCGGGCAGACCATGCTCGCCGGCCCCTGGAGCGCCTCGTGATCTCGAGCGCCACGAACCCGACGCTGAAGCTCGTCCGCAAGCTGGCGCAGAAGCGCAAGCGCGACGAGCTCGGCCTCTTCGCGGTCGAGGGTGAGGATCTCGTTGCAGCAGCCGGGGCGGCCGGGATCGAGCCGGCGGAGCTCCTCGTTGCCGGCGAGACGGTCGAGGCGGAGTTGCTCGCGGGTGTCTCGACGCTCCCGCACCCGGCGCGGACGATCGGTATCTACCGGGTGGCCGATCTGCCGCAAGGCACCCGGGAGGTCACGCTCGCGCTCTGGCGGGTGACCGACCCGGGCAACGTCGGCACGCTGCTGCGCACCGCGGACGCCTTCGGCGCCGCCGTCGCGCTCTCGGCGGGCTCCGCCGACCCGCTCGGCCAGAAGGCGCTGCGGGCAAGCGCCGGCGCGATCTTCCGCGTGCCGCTCCTCACCTGGGACGATGCGCCCGGCCGGCGCATCGCCCTCGTCGCCCACGGCGGCGACCCGATCGGCTCCGTTGACCTGACGGGCCCGATGAGCTTCGTGCTCGGCGCCGAGCGCGAGGGGCTGCCGCCGGAGGTGCTTACGTCGTGCGACGCGCAAGCGTGGATCCCGACCCCGGGTGCGGCGGAGTCGCTGAACGTCGCGGCCGCCGGCGCCGTCGCGCTCTACGAGCGCTCGCGGCGGGGCTGAGCGAGCGTTCCTCCGCGCTCGATCCGCTCCTTCCGCAGCCGAAGAACCACCTAGTGGCTCAGAGCCACAAGGTGCATTTTGTGCGGGTGCCGTCGCGCTTGCGGCACACCCTGTGGTGCACGATGAGGGGATGAGCCGTGCCGCTCCTCGCTACGATGGGCGTCTCGTCGCCGCCCTTCGCCGCCTCGACGACCGCCGCGTGTCGATCGCGGAAACGTGCCGCCGCGTCGGTGCGCTCGCGGAGGAGCTCGGCGTGCCGCGCCCGAGCTATGTCCATCTCCGCCGGCTCGTCGTCGCCGAGCGCGAGCGAGAGGACGATCGGGCCGAGGTTCGGAACGGAATGAGCCGGGCGCTCTTCGCCGGCACGAGGATCCCCACCCCGCACGAGATCGAGTCGCACCGCCGGTAGAACACCTTGTGGCTCAGAGCCACAAGGAGGCTTTTCACCACGCGCCGCCACCGCCGCCGCCGCCGCCCCCACCGCCACCACCCGAGAAGCCGCCGCCCATGCCGCCCGAGCCCGACGAGGGCGGGGCGAGCGCGGAGCCGAAGCCGGCCGCGAGGTCGCCGATCCCGAGCGAGGTGGGGCCCGAGCCGAGGTCGCCGTGAGGGCCGATCCAATAGAGCGTGCTGGCGGTTGCGAACGCTTCCGGCATATGGAGCTGCGCGCCCTGGAGCACGCGCTCGGCGATCCCGAACGCGATCCCGTAGACGAGAAAGCGCTCCCACAGCTCGAGCGTCGCGGGCGGCGCCTCCTTGAGGCGCGGGAAGTCCGTGAGATAGCGCCGGAAGGCGTCCCAGCGATCGGCCTCGGCCTGGGCCGCTGTCGAGCGGCGGCGCCACAGCTTGCGGTTGAACGCGGCGAGGATGAGCACGCCCGCATTCGTCAGCGCGCAGATGGCGAGCGCGATCGTGACGATGCTGCCCCAGCTCGGGGCAACCGAGTTGAACCGGCCGACGCCGATCCAGAGCGCGAGCGCGCCGGCCCCGCCGACGAGCAGCGCGCTGCCGAGCAGAGCGATCAGGCCGTCGTTTCGGAACCATGAACGCCCCTCGATCTCAGCTCCGACGGCTGACTTGAAGCTCGTGAACCGTTCGGAGTTCGCGGTGCGCTCGTCCTCGATCCGGTCGCGGAAGTTCGAGAGCCGCTCCGGCCCCTCGGCGAGGATCGAGTCGATCACCTCCGCCACCGGAGCCTCGAACGCCTCCACGGGTTTCTGCACATCGTCGAGGGCAAGCTCGAGGTCGGCGACCTGTTGTTTCTTCAGGCCGCCCCAGATCGAGCGCTCCGTCGTCACCGGCGTCGCCTGGTAGCGCTTGCGGCGAATCAGGTCGAAGAGCGTCGCGGTGAACTCGAGTGAGCCGGGCGTGCCGCCCTGGGCGAGGAGTGTCGGCACGAGCGCGGGCTGCGTGTCGCCCGGCGGCTCCTGCTCGTACTCACGGTCGTAGCCCGACGAGCGCTCCCGGCCGAAGCGCCACCACACGAATGTGGCCAGCAGCAGGGCGGGGAGGAGGGCGAGCGCAAGGAGCGTCGCGATCGTCCGGGGCAGGTTCGCGAGCGCATCGTCGATCTGCTTTCGGTCGCGTTCGTACGCGCCGGCGTCGGCGCGCTCCTCGGCAACGATCTTGTCCAGGCCGCTGCCGCGTTTGACCTGCATGCCGCCGGTCGAGGTGAAGGCGCTGCGTGCGATCAAGACGCGGAGCTCGACGAACTGGCCGCTCGGGATGTCCAGAGCGCGCAGCGACGCGCGATCCTCCTGCGGCAACGTCACGTCGCCGCGGACGCCGACCGGGTGGCCCCAGGCGCGTTCGACCTTCCCCGGCGCGAGCAGCAACGCGGTCAGCCGGCCGAGTCCCACCTTCCACTCGTCACCCCAGACCTTCAGGTTCACGTCGACCACGTCGTCGTAGGCCTTCGCGACGCCGCGGAGCCGGTAGTGGACGCGGAAGGTGCGCACCTCGTTCTGCGCCCCGTAATGCCAGACGATCCGGAGCCCCTTGTTCGTGCGGGCGGTGCCGAACGTTCCCGGCTCCCCGACCGACCCGAGCTCGGCCGAGGCGCCGGGACGGTAGACGAGCTCGCCTTCCGCGACCGAGACCTGATCGATCTCCTCGCCGTCGCGCAGCGGGATCTCGCGGAAAGCGCCGCTGAAGTCGCCGTCGAACGCGAACTGGATGTTCTCGTCGACGAGCAGGCCGCCGTCGCGCGCCACCTGGACGACGACGTCCGCGGTCGGCAATGAGAACGACTTCGCCCCCGCATCTCCCACCGCGACGAACGCGACGAGGAGAGCGAGCGCTAGAACGCGACGCGTGGGGCCTCCCGGGCGGTGTCCTCGACCTCGAAGAAGTCCTTCTTGTCGAACCCGAGCAGCCCGGCGACGAACACGGCCGGCACGGTCTGGATCGCGTTGTTATAGGTGAGGACGGTGTCGTTGTAGACCTGACGCGAGACGGCGATCCGGTTCTCGGTCTGCGCGAGCTCATCCTGGAGCTGACGGAAGTTCTCGTCGGCCTGGAGCTCCGGGTAGGCCTCTGCGACCGCGATCAGGCGGCCGAGCGCCTGGCTCAGCATGTTCTCGGCCATCCCCTGCTCGGCCGGACCCTGCGCAGACTGTGCCTGGGCGCGCGCGGCCGTGACCGCTTCGAAGGTCTCGCGCTCGTGCGAGGCATAGCCCTTGACCGTCTCGACGAGGTTCGGGATCAGGTCGTAGCGGCGCTTGAGCTGGACATCGATCTGTGCCCACGCGTTCGCGACGCGGTTTCGCAGCTGGACGAGCCGGTTGTAGAGCAGCGCCAGCGCGAGCAGCAGCACCACGACAACGGCGATCACGATCCAGGTCATGGTGCTGACCGTACCGTTACGCTGGGTCGGATGGCAACCGCGGCGGTAGCGAGGATCTCGACGACACCCGTCAAGTCGCTCGGTCTTGCCCATCCCGATCGGATCGAGCTGACTGCTCGCGGAGTCGCCGACGACAGGCGGTTCTATCTCCTCGACGGTGACGACCGCCTGGTCGGCGGCGTCAAGCACGGCCTGCTCGTCCAGGTCGCGCCCGCGTGGGACGGCTCCCGCCTCACGCTCGTGTTCCCGGACGGCGTCAGGATCGAGGCCGAGGTCGAGCTCGGTGAGCCCGTCGAAACGGACTTCTACGGGAAGCGAACTGTGCACGGGCGGCGCGTCATCGGGCCCTGGGCGGACGCGCTGTCCGACTTCCGGAGCTCGAATCTGTCGCTGGCGCGGGTCGAGGATGCGAGCCATGCGCAGGACATCCACCCCGCAACGCTCGTGTCCGACGGCTCGCTCGCGGCAATCGGCGGGCTCGACGCCAGGCGCTTCCGGATGCTGCTCGAGCTCGAGGGCTGCCGCGCTTTCGAGGAGGACGAGTGGGACGGTGAGCTCGTCCGGGCCGGGGCGGCGCTGCTGCGGGTCGCCGGCCCGGTTCCCCGGTGCGCGGTGACGACGCAGGATCCGGCGCTTGGTGTCCGCGACCACGACACGTTGCGGGCGATCCGGGCGTTACGCGGCACGACCGAGCAGAAGGACGTCTACTTCGGGATGTACGCGACGGTCGTCGAGCCGGGCGTCGTCGCGGTCGGCGACGCGGTTATTCCGGCCGGCTGACGACGAAGATGAAGTCCTCGCCGCCGTCGTACGGGCGCCGGTCGAACCAGCCGTAGAGCGTCCCGAAGCGAAAGCCCGCCACGTCGAGGAGGCGCCGCCACTCGGCCGGTGTGAGCCACGCAAGCGTCATCGTCGCTGCCGCCTCGCCGCCGCGGACCGACAGGGTCAGCGTGCGCGCGGACTGATCCCAGTCGGCACGCTCGAAGATTCCCGGCTCGCGCTCCAACCACTTGCCGTGCGTCGCCTCGACGTCGCCGGGGCTCGGCGCGAAGACGTCGAAGACGAGCTTCCCGCCAGGCAGGAGCAGCCGGTAGGCGGCTCGGAGCGCGCGCAGCCGGTCGTCCTCGGTCGTCATGTGCAGGAGCGAGCGGAACGGAACGAGGACGAGCGGTACCTGCTCGGTCACGGGCGGGTCGCGGAGGTCGCCCTGACGAAGGTCGAGCAGGTCGAGCACGCCCTCGGTGCGGGCATAGTCGCGGGCCACGGCGAGCATCCCCGCCGACGCGTCGACGCCGATCACCCGTACGCCCGCCTTCGCGACGGGAACGGCGACGCGGCCGGTGCCGACTGCGAGCTCGACGACCGGGCCGCCCGCCGCGAGCGCCTCGTCGACGTAGAACTCGATGTCCTCGGTGACACTCCGGCTCCACGGGTCGTAGATCCCGGAAATGGCGTCGTAGACGCTCACCCCGGCTTCCGCGTCACCCAGACGAACTCGCGGCTCTCCTCAGTGAACGGCTCCTGCTCGAAGCCCCCGTAGAGTGCCTCGACTTCGAGGCCCGCCACGTCGATCAGCCCGCGCCACTCGCTCTGCGTGCACCACCAGAGCGAGATCGTGTCGCCGGTCTCCAGGCGCGTGATGTCGATCCGGCTCTCGGCCGCCGAGTGGTGGAGGCGATGCGGCACAGGATCGTCGAGGTTGTCGCCTTCGTTTTGGGCCGCGATCGAGTAGTCGAACGCGAACGCGTTCCACGCAAAGCGGCCGCCGGGTGCGAGCGACGCCGAGACGCGCTCGAAGAGCCGTCGTTTGTCGGCCCAGGTGGGGAGATGGAGCAGCGAGCGGAAGGGGCAGGTGATGAGCACAGCGGGCTCGGCGAGCTCGAGCTCGCGCATGTCGCCGTGGCGCAGCTCGAGCTCGACGCCCGCAGCGTCGGCGCGCCCGCGCGCCTGAGCGAGCATTGCTGCGGACGCGTCGATCCCGATCAGCGCCCGGCCGGTCTCGCGTGCGACGGGGATCGCGACGCGCCCGTTACCAACTGCGAGCTCGACGATCGGGCCCGGCGGTGCCTCGCGCGCCAGCCGCACGTAGTGCGCGATGTCCTCGGTCATCTGCAGCGACCAGTCGTCATAGACCTCAGCAAACGGGTCGTAGGCGCTCACGAGGGCGATGGTACAGTCGCCCGCGTGGACGTCCAGGCGCTCGAAACGGCGGCTCTCGACGCGGTCGCCGCCGCGAGCAGCCCCGACGCCGTCGAGGAGGCGCGCGTCGAGTACCTCGGCCGTAAGAGCGCTCTCAAGCAGGCCCTCCGCGAGGTGCGCGACCGGGAGACCGGGATGACGTTGAACGCCGTCCGCGAACGTCTGGAGCAGGCCTTCGACGAGCGCGAGCACGAGCTGCGGAGCACCGAGCTCGACCGCACGCTTCGTGAGGACTCGATCGACGTCACCCTGCCCGGCGACGTGTTCCCGCGCGGCCACCTGCACCTGATCACGCAGATCCGCCGTGAGGTGGAGGACATCTTCCTCGGCCTCGGCTACAGCGTCGTCGACGGCCGCGAGGTGGAGACGACGCGCTACAACTTCGACGGGCTGAACTTCCCGCCGGGCCACCCGGCGCGCTCCCGGCTCCAGACGCTCTTCCTCGACGACGAGACCGTGTTGCGCACGGAGACCTCGCCGTCGCAGCTGCGCACCATGGAGGCCCAGCAGCCCCCCGTCTACATCGTCACGCTCGGCCGCGTCTACCGCCGCGACACGCCCGACGCCACGCACACGCCGACTTTCCACCAGGTCGAGGGCCTCGCCGTCGACGAGGGGATCACCCTCGCCGACCTCGAGGGGACGCTCGACTACCTGCTGAAAGCGCTGTTCGGCAAGGAGCGCCGGACCGAGTTCCGCACCCATTACTTCCCGTTCACCGAGCCGTCGATCGAGGCGTACGTCTCCTGTCACGTTTGCAACGGCAGCGGTTGCCCGGTGTGCCGCCACTCCGGCTGGATCGAGATCGGCGGCGCCGGGATGGTCGACCCGAAGCTCTTCGAGTTCGTCGGCTACGACGCGGAGCGCTATTCAGGCTTCGCGTTCGGCTGGGGGCTCGAGCGGATCGCGGTGCTGCGCCACGGGATTCCCGACCTCCGCGAGCTCTGGCGGAACGACCCACGCCTGAGCGGGCAGTTCTGATGCGCGTCCCGCTCTCCTGGCTGCGCGAGTATGTCGCCGTCGACGCCAGCGCCGAGCAGATCGCCCGGCGGCTCGTCGTCTCGACACTCGAGGTCGACCGGGTCGTCCGGCTCGGCGTGTCCGACATCGACGGGAACCTCGGGCTCTTCCGCGTCGCGCGGGTGCTCGAGGCGGGCAAGCATCCGAACGCCGACCGGCTCCAGCTCTGCCAGGTGGACGTGGGGGAGGGCGAGCCGCGCCAGATCGTCTGCGGCGCCTGGAACTTCGGCGCGGGCGACACGGTCGCCGTCGCGCTCCCGGGTGCGCTCTTGCCTGGTGCCGACGCGCCGCTCGGGGAGGCGAAGCTCCGAGGTGAGACCTCACGCGGCATGATCCTCTCGGAGCGCGAGCTCGAGCTGGGCCAGGACGCGAGCGGGATCATGCTGCTACCGGGCGACCTCGAGCCGGGGCTTCTCCTTGCCGACGCTGTGCCGCTCGCCGACGAGGTGCTCGAAGTGACCGCGACGATGAACCGTCCCGATCTGCTCTCGATCTACGGACTGGCGCGTGAGGTTGCCGCGCTGCTCGGCGGCGAGCTACGTCCGCTTCCTGGCACCGACGTCGAACGGGACGGCGAGGAACCCGTCGACATCAGGGTCGAGGATCAGGAGGGCTGCCCTCGCTACCTCGGCCGTCTCTTCCACGACGTCACGGTCGGCCCCTCGCCGCTCTGGCTCCGGGTTCGGCTCCAGGCAGCCGGGATGCGCTCGATCTCGAACGTCGTCGATGTGACGAACTACGTGATGCTCGCGCTCGGCAACCCATTGCACGCGTTCGACCACGCCAAGCTCGCGGGCGGGCGCATCGTCGTTCGCCGCGCCCACGCCGGCGAGGAGCTCCGCACGCTCGACGGCGAGCTCCGCCACCTCGACCCGGCCGACCTGATGATCGCCGACGGCGAGCGGTCGATTGCGCTCGCCGGGATCATGGGCGGGCTCGACAGCGAGGTCACCGACGGGACGACCTCGGTGCTGCTCGAGGCGGCCAACTTCGAGCCGATCGGGATCCTGAAGAGCTCCGAGCGGCTCGGCCTCCGTACCGAGGGCTCGAACCGCTGGGAAAAAGGGGTCGACCCGCACCTCGCCCACCCCGCGGCCGTCTATGCGAGCGAGCTCCTGGCCGCGACGGCCGGTGCACGGCTCGTTGGCGACGTCGAGGTCGCAGCGCCGCTGCCACAGCGGCCCGTCGTGCGTCTGCGCCCGGAGCGCTCCGATGCTGTGATCGGGCTCGAGACGCCGCCCGGCGAGCAGCGGACGATCCTGGCGGGCTTCGGTTTCGAGGTCGGCGACGACTGGCAGGTGACCGTCCCGACGTGGCGCGCCCGCGACGTGACCCGTGAGATCGACGTCGTCGAGGAGGTGGCACGCGCGATCCTCGACCGGGTTCCGCACACGATGCCGCTCCGCCGCCACGTTCAGGGCCGGCTGACGAAGGATCAGCGCCTCCGCCGCCTCGTCGAGGACGTGCTCGTCGGTATCGGCCTCTCTGAGGCTTATACCTGGAGCCTCGGGGGCTCCGATCCGCGCGCCGACGCGATCCGCCTTCCCGACCCGATGACCTCCGAGCAGGCGATCCTGCGCACGACGCTTTTGCCGGGACTCCTCGACGCCGCGCAGACGAGCCTCGATGCGGGCGCCGACCGGGTTGCGCTCTTCGAGCTTGCACGCGTGTATCTCCCGAGTGGCGAGCCGCTCCCCGAGGAGCGGTGGCGTGTCGCGGGGATCGTCGATGGGGGTCTCCCGCGCGCGAAGGGCGCCGTCGAGGCGCTCTATGCCGCGCTGAAGCGAACGCCCGACGTCCGCCGCGGCGCCCACCCGCTGCTCCATCCCGGCAAGACAGCCGAGCTCGATGCCGGTGTCGTCGGCGAGGTCCACCCAGGGATCGCCGCAGGGGGTTTCGGTGCGTTCGAGCTCGACCTCGACCAGCTCTTCGGCCCCGTCGAGGAGCGCGTCGTCTACGAGGACGTGATCACCTTCCCGGCCCTGCGCCAGGACATCGCGGTCGCAGTTGCCGAGGCGGTGGAGGCGGGCGAGCTCGTCGCCGCCGCCCGCGAGGCGGCAGGCCCGGAGTTGCGCACGGCGCGCGTCTTCGACGTCTACCGCGGCGAGCAGGTAGGGGAGGGACGCAAGTCGGTCGCGATCCGGCTCGTCTTCCAGTCGCCCGAGCGGACGCTCTCCGACGAGGATGCAGCGGCGATTCGCGAGCGGATCGTCGCCGCGCTCGCCAAGCGCTACGGAGCGGAGCTCAGAGCGTAGAGCCGCTACGAACTCAGTTCAGAATGACCCTTCGCCGTCGGCTCAAGGCTTCGTTCGGAACTGAGCTCTAAAGCGTCGAGGGCGCGAGCCGGTCGGCCAGCGCTTGGAGCACGCGGATCTGGATCTGAGGCGCATGGTCGAGTAGCGCGCGGAACGCCTGCTCGGTGATCACGAGCACCCGTGACGGCTCGGTCGTCGTAACGGTCGCGGTGCGTTCACTGCGCGAGACGAGGGCGATCTCGCCGAAGAAGTCACCGTCGCCGAGCTGATTGATCTTGCGCCCGTTGCGGCGCACATCGGCTGAGCCCTCGAGCAGCACGAAGAACTCACGGCCTCGTTCGCCCTCTCGCATCAGCACTCGCTTCGTAGGGAGATCGACCTCGTCGGCGATCGACGCGACCTCCGCGAGCTCCTTGCGCGTGCAGCGGGAGAAGAGCGGTACCTGCCGGATCAACTCCACTTTCGCGTTGCGCCCGAGTGCCATCGAAATCCGAGTCTAGGCGAAGTCCGCCGTGGCGCCAAACGACCTTATCCGTCGTAAGCCGTATCCATCTGAGGCGTAACGGCGTTTCTCTCCTGCACGCGCGCCGCGCGGCGAGACCACACCAGACCAAGGAGCCATCATGAAGTCACCACAGCGAGTCGGTCAGCTACTGGCATTGCTGCTGGCGCTCGCCGCGCTGTCTGTCACCGCGGGCACCGCATCCGCCGGCGACAAGGACAACGGCAAGAGCGACCAGACACCCACTGCCTCGAATCCGACACCGCCTGCCCAGTCGCAGGCCGGCACCCCGCCGCAGGCGAACGCCTCGCAGAAGAGCGAGACGAAGCCCGCTGAGAAGGGCGAGTCGAAGAGCTCGAGCAAGTCCTCGTCCAAGGGCGAGTCGAAGAGCTCGAGCAAGTCGTCCTCCAAGAACGCCTTGAAGGACCGTTCGAATGATTCGAAGGGCGAGTCGAAAGGTCAGTCCGCGCTCGCGCATCACCACGTGATCATCTGTCACCGCACGGGCTCCGATTCGAACCCGTACGTCGTGATCAACATCCCGTACACCGCGTGGACGAACGCTCACAGCCCCGCGACGGGCTCGCACCCCGACCTGAACGGCCGCCACGACATCCTGCTCAAGGATCCCGCGTCGCGCCCGGGCAGCAAGGACGGGTTCACGAAGGCCGCCTGCGGCAGCGCCGCTCCGGCACCGGTGAACACCGACGTCAAGAGCTCCGAGAAGTCGTCTGAGAAGTCGGAGGACTGCTCGGGCAAGACCTCGGTCAAGTCTTCGAGCAAGACCTCGACCAAGACGAATGGCGCCGGTACGCACACGAAGACCTCGAGCAAGTCGTCGACGAAGACGAGCTCGAAGAAGTCGAAGTGCGGCGAGGACGCAGCGACGACCACCGCCACGACCCCGACCTGTGCCGCCGTGACCACCGTCACGACGATCGTCGGCGGCGTCTGGCACAAGACGGGCGCCTTCAAGGACGGCAAGCCGAAGTACGTCTTCATCCGTCCTTCCAAGAGCTCGGCGCACTACGACACGTCGAAGCACTCCGACGACATCATCGTCGCGGACAGCACGACCACGACCACGACGCCGGCTGCCGCGAGCTGCACCGTGGTGACGGCGCCGGTGACGACGATCGTGACGCTCACGCCGGTTCCGGCCGCGACCGTCGCTCCGTCGCCGACGTTGGTTGTTCCGGCGGCCTCGACTCCGGCCGCGACCCCGGCTGCATCGGCGACCCCGGCCGTGACCCCGGCTGGTTCTGCAGCCCCGGCTGCGACCCAGGCCGGCTCCGCTCCGGCGGCCTCGACGTCGACCCCGGGCGCTGTAGCGGGTGCCGCGTTCAACGCGCCGGCGAAGGCCTCGGCGTCCAAGCCCGCCGGTGGCGTCCTCGGGGCGACCGCACGGGCCGGGAAGTCGCTCGGTGCCACCGCGACGCGCGGCACGCTCCCGTTCACCGGCCTCCCGCTGTGGATCGCCGCCCTGATCGGGATGACGCTCCTCGCCGGTGGCCTCGTGCTTCGGCGTAGCGGCGCGCGTAGCAACAGCACCCTGTAAGACGCTTCACCCGCAGGGGATGGGGGAGAAGGGGCGGCCGAGAGGCCGCCCCTTCTCGTCTTGCCGCCCAAACCGTTGCCGGTGAATGGGCGTACTGTTGCTTCGATGCTCCGCCGCACGCTCGTCCTCGCCGCCGTTCTGGCCGCCTTCGCGCTGCCGGGTCCCGCCGAGGCCGCCGACGGGAACCTCACCGGCACTGCCGGCCCCGGTTTCACGATTCGTCTGACGGACAACGCCACGGGCGCCGCCGTCACGCACCTCGACCCGGGCACCTACGTGATCACGGTCAAGGACGAGTCCGAGGATCACAACTTCCATCTCCTCGGGCCCGGCGTCGACGAGTTCACCCAGCTCGGTTTCGTCGGCACCGTGACCTGGACGGTGACGTTGAAGGACGGCAAATACACCTTCAAGTGCGATCCACATCCGAGCCAGATGATCGGCACGTTCACGGTCGGCACCCCACCCGTGACCCCGCCACCACCCCCGGTGACGACGGCGAAGAAGCTCCTCGCCACCGTCGGCCCGGGTTTCACGATCATGCTTCGGGACTCGCTGGGGGGGAAGGTCGCGTCACTCAGGGCCGGTGCGTACACGATCGTCGTTCGCGACCGCTCCGCGATTCACAACTTCCACCTGACCGGCGTGGGCGTGAACAGGAAGACCGCGGTCGCCTTCAAAGGCACGGTGACCTGGAAGCTGACGCTGAAGAAAGGCACGCTCCGCTTCGTCTGCGACCCGCATGCCGCCGGGATGCGCGGCACTGTCAAGGTCGTCTAGCTACCCGCGCCTGCTCGGTTTCACGAGCCCGGCGTTCGGGCCACCGGCCGCCTCGATCTCGGCCTGGCGATCGAGCTCCGAGTTCAGCTCCGCACCGAAGAGGAGCGCGAAGGCCGAGTAGTTCAGCCAGAGCAGCAGGACGATGCCGCTCGCGAGCGCGCCGTAGGTCTTCGAATACGAGCTGGAGAAGCTCGTGTAGAGCGCGAAGAGGCCGGAGAGAGCGAGCCAGGAAAGCCCCCCGACGAGCGAGCCCGGCGAGATCCACCGCCAGGTTCGCGTCTCCGCGTTCGGCGCCAGGTAGTAGACAAGGCCGAAGAAGAGCAGGACGGCAGCGAAGGCGATCGGCCAGCGCAAGACCGTCCAGAGCAGGTCGAAGGCGCCGCCGAAGTGACCGCGCCGTGCGATCGCGTCGCCGAGCGGGCCGCCGAAGACGACCAGCAGGAGCGTTCCGGCGGTGGTGATCCCCGTCATGAAGACGAGGAGGATGGCGATCAGGCGGGTCTTCCAGAACGGCCGCGTCTCCACGCGCTCGTAGGCGCGGTTCACCGCCTTGATCACCGAGCCCATCGCGCCGCTCGCGGCCCAGACAGCGCCTGCCGCGCCGACGAAGAAGGCTGCCACCGAGGTGCCTTTCGAGGTGTCCTCCTGCAGGGTGTCGATCGTCTTCAGCACGTCGCCCGGAGCGATCGGGGCGAGGAAGCCCCGCAGCGTTCCGTAGGCGCCGACCAGGTCGAGTGCCCCGACGAGGAAGACGACGGCCGGAAAGAACGCGAGCAACGAGCTGAAGGCGATCTGCTGCGCGAGGCCCATGCAGTCGTCGTCGAGGAATTCGCGAAACGACCGCTTGAACGCCATCGTCCAGTCGCCGGCCGAGAGCCGCAGCGGACTTGCCGGCGCGCGGCCGGCCGGAGTCATCAGCGGTGCTCGCGACCGCGACGGGCGAGCAGGCGCATCGTGGCGCCGATCCCGCCCGCGAGGAAGAAGCCTGCGCCGAGCGCGCCTGCGGTCACCGCCGGCAGCTTCGCGCGGAGCTTGCCCGCGACGTCGACTGCGAGCCCGGAGCGCAGATTCTCGACCGCGCCGGCGAGCTGCTCGCGCTCGCGCTCGATGTCACGGCGGACGGTTGCCGCCGTCCGGCCGTTACGCCCGCCCATTGCCATTCCCTTTCAGCGCCGCGGTGGTGAGCTTTGCCTCGGCGATCGCCTGTTCGGGCACCGGCGGCGTCCCGCGCTTGAGCTTCCGGACCGCGCTCAGGCCAAGGAGCGCGGCGAGCGCCAGGAGGCCGACCCCGACGAGCAGCAGCGCCAGCCAGGCGTCCAGCACGATCGAGAGCGCGACGGCGACCGCGGCGAAGAGGAAACCCAGCGCGTAAACCACAGTGAGCCCCGCGGCGATGCCGAGGCCGGCGCCGGCTCCGAGCGCGCCCGCCTTGCGCTTCAACTCCAGGCCGGCGAGCTCGAGCTCGAGCCTCGCCAGCGCGCTCGCGTGCTCGGCCACCTCCTTCGCGGCGGTGCCGACGCTTGGCTTCGGCTTAGCGGCGCGGGTGTGCATGACCCCTCCAGTCGACGATCTTCGCGAGCAGCGCCCCAACGCCGAACGCGGCGCCGGCGACAGCGAACGGGTTCGGCCCTCGTCGCTTCGGGGACGCTCTGTGCGGGCCGAGCTGGGGCCCGGAAGGTGCGACTCTCGTCGTCCCGGGCTCCTGGTCCTTCGGTGCGCGGCCTTTCGCACGAGCGACCATCAGCGAGGGCTTGAGCTTACGCAGGAATGCTGCGTCGTCGGCGAGCTCGTCGGATGCTTTTGCCGCGAGCCCGCCTTTCGCGGCAGCCCGCTCGGCAAGCGAGTCCAGTTTCTCGGCGCCCTTGTCGACCGCCTCGTCGCCCTTCATCGCTTGGCCGGGGGCTTCTCGCCCGTCGCGACCTGCCAGATGCCGGAAGCCGCACGGCGAGCAGCCATCGTCGCGGCCGCCCCGAGGGCGCCGTACAGGCCGGTCCAGAGCACTTTTCTCAACATGGGCCTACTTTCGCCGCCGTTCCCGAGCTGCAAACCTGACGCTAGGCTCAACCTGATGCCAATCGACGCCAGGCCGCTGCAAAAGGACGAGCGCCAGCGCCTGCTCGCGAGCCTGATCACGCGCAAGCGGATCGGCACCCAGCAGGAGCTGCTGGCGGCGCTCGAGCGTGCCGGTTGCGTCGCCACGCAGGCGACCGTCTCACGCGACCTGCGGGAGCTCGGGGCGAGCAAGGTCGACGACGAGCTCGGACACCCGCGCTTCGTGCTGCCACAGCGCGCGCGACGGGCGGATCCGCGCGAGCAGCTCGCGAGCGTTCTGTCGCAGTACGCACGCCGCGTCACAGCTGCCCAGAGCCTCGTGGTCGTCAGCTCGGAGCTCGGCTCGGCGTCGGCAATCGCCCGGACGCTCGACCGCAGCGCGCACCCGCTCGTCGTCGCGACGCTCGCCGGCGACGACACCTGCCTCGTCGTGACGCGGAGCCCGAAGGACGCACGGGCGCTTGCGACCGAACTAGAACGCCTGCTCTAGACGGCCTTGCCCTCCACGTACCAGACCGGCCCTTGCGTGGCCACGTTGTGCGTGTCGGAGAGGGCGCGCAGCACTGTCACCGTGCCGGGAATCCCAGCTTCGTCAAGGCGCTCGAGGCAGCGGCGCGTCATCCCGCCCGAAGCGCCGTAGCCGAAGACGCGTGCGACCCGGAACCGGAAGGCGAGGCGTTCGAGGTGGCGAGCCGGGTTGAGCGGCGCGAGGAGCAACGCACTTCGATCGAGCAGATCGCTCGAGGTGAGCTCGACCTCGGCGTAGAGATCGCTCCAGTCGGGCGGCAGGCTCGCGAGCTCGGCATCCCACGCTTCCGCGAGCGAGCGGCGCGCGACCTGATCAGCAGCCGACTCTGACGCCGTCGAGCCGACGGTCGTGAGCGTGCCTCGGATCCGCTCCTCGTCGAGCCGGGCGAGCAGGCGCTCGACCGCGTCGGGGCCGACGCCGACGCCCCGGCGTGAGGCCTGGAAGCGAAGCGTCGAGCCTGTGAGGCCGGGGTTGGCCGGGCCGAGCAGGGCTGCCGCTCGCGCGTGGTGGGCGTCGTTCCCGACCGCGAGCTCGAGCCGGGCATCCGCCCAGTCGGCGGCGAGCCCGGCCTCGATGCGACGCCACTGTTCGGCAAGCTTCATCGGTCCTCAGCTTAAATGAAGCCAGGATGGCCAAGGTCGAGAAGAAGCCGACCGCCGGAAAATCGCTTTCCGACGATCGCCTGCGTGGCATGTTCCGCGAGATGCTGCTGATCCGCCGCTTCGAAGAAAAGGTGGAGGAGCGCTTTCGCGCGGGCGAGCTACCCGGCTTCCTGCATGTAGCGATCGGCCAGGAGGCCGTCGCGGTCGGGGTCGTCGATGCGCTCGGCGACGACGACGTGTTCGCATCGACCCACCGCGCCCACGGCCACACGCTGGCCCGAGGCACGACCCCGAACGAGGTGATGGCCGAGCTGTACGGTAAGAACGAGGGCTGCTCGAAGGGCTACGGGGGCTCGATGCACCTCTACGACGTGGAGCGCGGCAACCTGGGCGCGAACGCCGTCGTCGGTGGCGGCCTGCCGCAGATCGTCGGTGCCGGCCTCGCCTTCAAGCTGCGTGGCCAGAAGCGCGTCGGAGTGGCGTTCTTCGGCGACGGCGCCACGAACATCGGTCATTTCCACGAGGCCATGAACCTTGCGCAGCTCTGGAAGGTGCCGGTCGTCTTCGTCTGCGAGAACAACGACTGGGCCGAGTCGACGCCGCGCTCCCAGCACATGGCCGTCAAGGACGTCGCATCGCGTGGGCTCGCCTATGACATGCGCACCGTCGATGTCGACGGCCAGGACGTCGAGGCCGTCTACGCCGCCGCCACGGAGGCGCTCGAGCATGCGCGCAGTGGCAAGGGGCCGACGTTCATGGTCGTCCAGACGCAGCGACTTCAGGGCCACTACATCGGCGATCCGCAGGTCTACCGCCCCAAGGGCCAGGCGAAGAAACTGCGGGAGACGCAGGATCCGATCACGCTCCTCCGCGAGCGGCTCGGCCTCTCGGACGAGGAGTTCGAGGCAGTCGACGCCGAGGTGACGGCGGTCGTGGAGGAGTCGGTGCGGTTCTCGAAGGAGGACGCGACCGACCCTCGTCCCGAGGACGCCTTGAAGTACGTCTATGCCTAGCCTCTCCTACCGCGAGGCCGTCCGCGAGACGCTCAACCGGGCCATGCGCGAGGACGACGACGTTT
>JBKJML010000072.1:0-3500 GCA_046596415.1 Gaiellaceae bacterium
ATCGCGGCACGGGCAAGACGTCGCTCGTGGACGCGCTTCTCTATCAGGCTGGTGAGCTGAACCGGCTCGGGTCGATCGAGCAGGGGACGACCACGTCCGACTGGGACGACGACGAGCAGAAGCGGCGCATGTCGATCTCGCTCTCGCTCTGTCACGCCGAGTGGCAGGGGCGGAAGGTGAACCTCGTCGACGTGCCGGGCGACCCGAGCTTCCAGGGCGAGTCGCGCTGTGCGCTGCGCGTCGTCGAGGGCGCGCTGTTCGTGATCAGCGGCGTGATGGGTGTCGAGGTCGGCACGACACGTGCGTGGGCGCGTGCCGAGGAGCTCGGGATCGCGCGCCTGCTCGTCGTCAACATGCTCGATCGTGAGCGAGCCGACTTCTTCCGCGCGCTCCGTCAGCTCCAGGAGCAGCTCTCGCCGCGCTGCGTCGCCGTCCATCTGCCGATCGGCTCCGAGCACGAGCTGACGGGCATCGTCGACGTCCTCCACATGTGCGCCTACAGAAGCCCGGGCGGCGGCCGTGAGGGCGAGCCGATGCCGATTCCCGACGAGCTGTCGGAGCTCGTACAGGGGTACCGCGAGAAGCTGCTCGACGAGGTCGTGCAGACCGACGAGGCGCTGATGGAGCGCTATCTCGAGGGCGGCGAGCTCGGCGTCGAAGAGGTCGCGCATGCGCTGAAGGACGCTGTCACCCGCGGTCTCGTCTTCCCGGTCGCCTGTGGGGTCGCGACGCAGAACCTCGGCACCCACGCGCTGTTCGACCTGATCGTCGAGGGCATCCCGTCGCCGGCGAAGATGGGCTCGATCACCCACATCGAGGGCGCGCAGACCGCCGCCTTCGTCTTCAAGACGATCGCCGACCCGTTCGCCGGTCGGATCAACCTCTTCCGGGTTCTCCAGGGCGAGGTGACACCCGACCAGACGCTCGTCGACGCACGGACCCACGCGAAGGAGCGGATGGGCTCACTGCTCTTCCAGCAGGGGAAGGAGCACATCCCCGCCGCCTCGTTCGGCCCCGGCGACATCGGTGCGGTCGCGAAGCTGAAAGAGGTGCAGACGGGCGACCTGCTGCTCGACCGCGAAGTCGCGACCGAGGTGCCCAGGATCGGCTTCCCCGAGCCGGTGATGAGCTTCGCGGTGACCCCGCGGGTCAAGGGCGAGGAGGAGAAGGTCGCGAACGCGATCCGGCGGCTCGCCGAGGAGGACCCGACGCTCCGCCTGCACCGCGACTCGCAGACGGGGGAGGAGATCCTGTCCGGCATGAGCCAGATGCATGTCGAGGTGGCGCTCGAGCGGGCGAAACGGCGCTTCTCCGTCGACGTCGAGCTCCATCCGCCGCGCGTCCCGTACCTGGAGACGATCCGCAAGGAGTCGCGCGCTCATGCGCGCTACAAGAAGCAGACCGGTGGCCGCGGCCAGTTCGGCGATTGCACGATCGTGCTGGAGCCGATCGACGGCAACGTCGGCTACGAGTTCGTCGACAAGATCGTCGGTGGCGTCATCCCGCAGAGCTACCGGCCGGCGGTCGACAAGGGGATCCAGGAGGCGATGCGAGGCGGCGAGCTGGCCGGAGCGCCGATCCAGGGGATCCGGGTGCTCCTCGTCGACGGCTCCCACCACAACGTCGACTCGTCGGAGATGGCGTTCAAGATTGCCGGCTCGATGGCGTTCAAGGACGCCTACGCGAAGGCCGACCCGATTCTGCTCGAGCCGATCATGGAGCTCGAGGTGACGGTGCCGGACGAGGCGGTCGGCGCGGTCAATGGCGACCTCAACTCGCGGCGTGGCCGGCTGCACGGGATGGATCCGGCGGCCGGGATGACGACGATCAGGGCCGAGGTGCCGATGTCCGAGGTGCTGACCTACGCCCAGTCGCTCACGTCGCTGACCGGCGGGCGCGGCGACTACTCGATGCACTTCCTCCGCTACGAGGAGGTACCGGCGCATGTCGCCCAGAAGGTGATCGACGAGACGCGCAAGACCCGGGAGGCCGCTCCGGCGCATTAGAACTCAGTTCAGAACGAAGCCTTGAGCCGTCGGGCCTGCGCTCGACGGCGAAGGGTGATTCCGAACTGAGTTCCTAGACGCCGCAGCGGCTCGCCCTGTGGATAACTCGGGGTCGGCAGCTATAGTCGGCGGCATGCGCGTCACGCGATCGACGGTCACGCGCTCGTGCGCCATCTGCGAGCGTCGGCTCCTGATGGGTGAGCATGCGACCCGCTTCCAGCACGACGGCGGCGGTTACGCGGACGTTTGCCCGCTCTGCCAGGAGATCGCGCTCGAGCACGGCTGGGTGCGCGAGGGCTCGCCGACGTCGCCCTCGGTGACGCACGAGCCGCGCCGCCACCGGAAGCGTTTCGGCACTCTGCTGGGTGGCCGGCGACTCGAGGAGGAGCCTGTTGCCTCGGAGCCGATCCTGCGACGCCTCTCGGAGCCCGAGCTCGCCGTCGTCGAGGCCGCCGACATCTTCAACTCGTCGACCCACCGGCGCACGACACAGGGGATCGCACGCAGCCTCGGGCAGCCGCAGGCGTCGATCGTGCCGCTCTCGGGCGTCTCGGGCGAGTTCGTGGTCACCGTCGCGTGGGAGATCTCCTGGTACCAGTACCGCGTCACCCCCGACGCGACGCTGCCGGTGCGACTCGCCGAGCGAGGCCACGATCTCGACGATCTCGAAGGGTCGTTCCGGGAGTGGAATGCGAAACTGACCGAAGACGGCCGCTTGATGCCGGACATCGCACAGGACTGATTCATGCCCCGGCCCGACCGCGGCGGCTGACGGCCACCGCGACGAGAATGGCGTCGGCCGCAGACCGCCCTACAATCAACGGCATGATCTATTGCGTCATCCCGCGCGAGCTCGAGGGCGAGCTCTACGAGAAGATGGTCGACTACTACAAGGAGAACCCGAACGTGACGGTGATCGTCGACCGTCGCGAGGGGAACGACCGTCGCACGGGCAAGGAGTACGGCGGCAAGCGCGAACTCCGCGACCGCCGCCGGGCGCGCGTGCCGGGGACGTTCCCCGACACGGACACAGGCTAGACGCCGCTAGAGTCCTCCGCGATGGCTGTCGCGGAGCGCACGTTCAGGAACTTCATCGGCGGCGAGTGGGTCGACGCGGCGAGCGGCGAGACGTTCGAGTCGTTCGTGCCGGCGACGGGTGAGTCGCTCGGCACCTTCCCGCGCTCGCGGGCCGAGGACGTCGACCGGGCCGTCGAGGCTGCGAAAGCCGCGTTCGAGGAGTGGCGGCTGGTCCCCGCGCCGAAGCGGGGCGAGCTGCTGCTCCGTTTCTCGCGCCTGCTCGAGGATGCGAAGCAGGAGCTGACCGAGCTGATGAGCCGTGAGATGGGGAAGGTGCTCGCCGAGGCCGGCGGCGACGTGCAGGAGGCGATCGACATGGCCGTCTACATGGCCGGCGAGGGACGCCGCATGTTCGGCCAGACGACGCCGTCGGAGTTGCGCGACAAGTTCCAGATGTCGATGCGGCTGCCGGTCGGT
>JBKJML010000061.1:0-6264 GCA_046596415.1 Gaiellaceae bacterium
GCTGCCGGGCGCGAAGTAGTTGCTGATCGCGCCGTCCGTGACGACTGTGTGACCGATGACGAAGACATCACCGGAGTTCGCTGTCGGGAACGGCGTAACCGGCTGCGGCGGCGGCGGTTCGGCCGCCAGCGCCGGGGCGGCGAGCGCCAAGGCCGCCAGGCCCAGCACTGCCATTGTGATGACTCTCTTCATTGCGGTTCCTCGTCCTTTCGGTTGCGATTGGGTCGGGCTGTTCTCGTGCTGAATCGCCGGGGCCGGGTGCTTAGTAGGTCACCTTGCCGGTGAGCTTGAGAGTGAAGAGGCCGGTCGTGCGGTCGTAGCGACCGGTGAAACGGAGCGAGCCCCGGGCCTTGATGAACTTCCCGGTGCCGCCGACGACCTTGGCCGTGCCGGCGATCGAGATGTTGTCCTTGTCCTCCTCGGACGCGGCGCAGCCGCGCGAGCCCGACACGATGCTGAGCTTGAAGGAGCCCTTGAGGCCCTTGATCGTGCCGGGGCCTTTGAGTGGGGCGCAGGGCGAGTCGGCGGTGGTGGTGGCGACGACCGTGCCGCCAATCGCCCCCTTGCCGATGAGGGTGCCGGTGCCCGTGCCGACGGTGACGGCCGTGATGATCTGACCGCTGACCCGCTCGGTCACCTTGCCCTTGTAGGTGCCGGTGAACGTGATGGTTGCGGCGGCGGCGGAGCTGATGAAGACAGCTGCCAGCGCGATCGTCACCAGGGCCACAGGAATCCGGAGGTGTTTCATTAGCGCGTTCCTTTCGGTATTTGAACCTAAGGCGATAGTGCTCGCGCGAGGGCTCATCCGTATTCGCGATGAGCCGCAGACTTGCGGGGGAAACTACGGAGGTTCTGGCATCACGCCGGCGCGCTCTCTACGCTCGAGTCGATGGACGAGCAGCTTCTGGCTTGGTTCCAGGCGAACGGACGCGATTTGCCCTGGCGGAAAACCACCGACCCGTACGCGATCCTCGTCAGCGAGGTGATGCTGCAGCAGACGCAGGTCGAGCGTGTGATACCCCGCTGGCTCGCGTGGCTCGAACGCTGGCCGACGGCAGCCGCGCTCGCAAAGGCAGCTGCGGCCGACGTGATCCGTGAGTGGCAGGGACTCGGCTACAACCGCCGGGCGCTGGCGCTCCACCGGTCTGCACAGCAGGTGGCGACACATGGCTGGCCCGACGAACTGACGGAGCTACCCGGGGTCGGCGCGTACACCGCGGCTGCAGTGCGAAGCTTCGCGCTCGGCGAGGCTGTCCTACCTGTCGACACGAACGTTCGTCGGATTCAGGAGCGCACCGGCCATGCTTTCGGCGCCGCCTGCGGGCAGGCGCTGATGGATCTCGGCGCGACGGTGTGCCTGGCACGTGTGCCGCGCTGCGGCGTCTGCCCGCTGGCTTCGGGCTGCCCGTCGCGCGGTCGCCGCTACGAGCCGCTGCGGAGGCAGTCGCGGTTCGAGGGGTCGTTCAGGCAGCGACGGGCGGCGGCGCTGCGGCTCGTGGCCGAGTCGCCAAGGCAGGTCGAGGAGCTGGACGGAGACGTCGTCGCAGCGCTCGTCCGCGACGGGCTCGTCAGGGAAACCGGCGGCCTCGTCGAGCTGCCGGCCTGAGGATTCAGCGCAACTTCACCGCCGCGTAACCAGCTCGTAAGGTTCGCGCCGTAGAACTTCGGCTCGTCCAGGAACGACCAAAAGGAGAGCCGACAATGAGAACGATCGCACTGGCAGCCGTGCTCGCCGCGACCGCGGTCAGCGCTGCGGGGCTGGCAACCACTGCCTCGCCCGCACCCGCGGCACCCACGTTGTTGTTGAAGAGCGCTATCTCGCTGGATTCGAAGGGTGCGACCGTCACCCTGCCCCTCTTCAAAGGCTACGACGCGAAGGGTGGAGCCGTCTGGTACATCGTCACCGACTCGTCCTCGCGGGCAGATGCAGCCAAACGAGGCGTCAACTTCTCCCCGAAGCTCCGGAACGCTCTCAGCACGAAGGCCGTTCAGCGCGCCCGCAAGACGGGAACGTCGCTTGACTTCGCCGGCACCGTGAACTTCCGGCCCAAGGTCGTCGTCGTCCCGAGCCAGACGGGCTTTCCGCCCACGAAGGTCGCACCCGGCGCGATCGGCGACCGCAGCTACAGCCCACTCGTGACGACCGGTGACGGCGTCGTCCTGAACGCATCGCACATCGCCAACTCCACCGGGCGTAGCGATTCAGTCGTGTCGCTCGACACGAAGAAGCGGCAGGTGACGTTGAAGCTCCTGAGCGGCTTCTTCGCCGGCCGGACCGTCCACTACCTCCGGGTCGACGCGTCGGTCGACGTCGTCGCAGCCCTCGAGGGGAGCACGCTCGCGAAGAACCTTGACGCGGCCCCGGGGGCTGGCTCGAACGGTCCCGGCTCGGCGCGCTCGGCGATCGTCCCGATCGTCAACGGCGCCCGCGGCAAGGCAAACCCGGAGCAACAGGGCCTCCAATCCGCCGTGCTCGACGGGATCAGCCCGCTCAACATCACTCAGTCCCTCCCGGGTGGGAAGGACTACAGCCCGATCTGGGACGTTCACCCTGCCGTCTGGAGTGCCGGCGTCACGCCCAAGCGCCTCACCTCGACCGCCCAGGTGATCGCCGCGATCAAGGCCGGTCAGCTCGGGAGCGGCGGCGGCGGCCCGGCCAACGCGAGCCTCGCGGGTCTCAAGGCGGCACCGTTCATCTCCAACTGTCCGACGATCGCGATCGACTAGCCGCACTCGCGGCGAGGGGCGGTGCGTCGATCGCGCCGCCCCTCGCCGCGAATTCATCCCTGCGTAATGTGCAACGCGGCAGAATGAGCGGCATGACGACCGTTCTCGTAGTAGACGACGAGCAGATCGTGCGCGAAGTCGTCGTGCGCTACCTCAAGCGAGCGGGCTACACAACCCTCGAG
The DNA here is from genome assembly GCA_046596415.1 of Gaiellaceae bacterium. Taxonomy (GTDB): domain Bacteria; phylum Actinomycetota; class Thermoleophilia; order Gaiellales; family Gaiellaceae; genus JBKJML01. The sequence goes on from JBKJML010000061.1 coordinate 2,910, forward strand.
GCCGCCGACGGCGACAGCGCCCGGGCGCTCGTCGAGCACGCCGCCCCCGATCTGGTCGTCCTCGACGTGATGCTCCCGGGAGTGGACGGGCTCGAGCTCTGCCGCTGGATCCGCTCTCGCTCGGAGCTACCCGTGATCCTGCTCACGGCGCGCAGCGAGGAAGCCGACCGGATCGTCGGGCTCGAGCTCGGGGCCGACGACTACGTGACGAAGCCCTTTTCCCCGCGCGAGCTCGCCGCGCGCGTGCGGTCTGTGCTCCGGCGGGCAGCGGCGCCGCCCGCCGCGCACGAGCGGCTTCTGGCCGGCGACCTGTCGCTCGACGCCGAGACACGGGAGGTGCGCAAGCACGGCGTCGAGCTTCGGCTGACGGCGAAGGAGTTCGACCTGCTCTGGTTTCTCGCGAGCAATCCGCGCCGGGTCTTCTCGCGTGACCAACTGATGCTTCGCGTGTGGGGGTACGAGGCGGCGCTCGACACGGGCACCGTCACCGTGCACATGCGCCGCCTGCGCGCGAAGATCGAGGACGTTCCATCGCGCCCGGAGCATCTGCAAACGGTGTGGGGCGTCGGCTATCGGTTCGCCGCATGATCGTCAGCGCGCTCGTGATCGCCGGCTCGACGCTGGCTGCCGGCCTCGTCGCGGCGACGGCGCTGCGCGCCCTGCCGACGGTCCGGCTCCGGCTCGCCGGCCTCGCAGCGGTGGCGGTCCTGCTCCCGCTCACCGCCGTACTGCTCTCCGGCTGGGTGATGTTCCACATGGGCGACGACGTGAAGATCCTGGCGGTGACGGCGGCGTCCGCGTCGGTCGCGGTCGGCGCGGCTCTCGTCCTGGCCCGGTCGATCTCGATCCCGCTCGAACGCGTACGGGACGCCTCGGTCGAGCTGGCGGGCGGTGACCTCTCGGCGCGCGCTCCACAGAGCGGCCCGGCCGAGATCGCAGATCTCGCCGCGTCGTTCAACACGATGGCCGAGAACGTCGAACGGCTATTCGACGCGCGTCGCGAGCTCGTCGCCTGGGCGAGCCATGATCTGCGAACGCCGCTTGCCAACATGCAGGCGATGCTCGAGGCGCTCGAGGACGGCCTCGCGGAGCCGGACGACTATCTGCCCTCGATCCGCGAGCAGGTGCAGACCCTCGCAGGGCTCGTCGATGACCTCTTCGAGCTTGCGCGGATCGACAGCGGCACGCTGACGCTCGAGCTCCAGGACGCAGGTCTCGCGACGGTCGTCGGCGCGTGCATGCGCGGGCTCGAGGCCGAAGCCCGCGCCCGTCAGGTCACGCTCGGCTCGCAGGTTCACGCCGATGCGACGGCTTATTGCGAGCCGCAGAAGGTGGAGCGCGTCCTGCTGAATCTGCTTACGAACGCCTTGCGGCATACGCCGTCGGACGGGTCGATCGCCGTCCTCGTCGAGCCCGATCCGGACGGGGTCAGGGTGAGTGTCGAGGACACGGGCGTCGGGCTGACCACGGATTCGGCGTCGCGGATGTTCGAGCGGTTCTGGCGGGCCGACCGCGCCCGGACCTCGCCTGGCGCCGGGCTCGGCCTCGCGATCGCTCGCGGACTGGTCGAAGCGCACGGCGGACAGATCTGGGCGGAGAGTCGCAGCGGCGGCGGCGCCCGCGTGTCGTTCACCCTCCCTCGGGGCAGGGGCGCCTAGGCTTTTCGGAGGAGTGCGACGGCCTGCGCCGCGAGGCCGTCGCCGCGCCCCGTGAAGCCGAGCCCGTCCGTCGTCGTCGCCCGCACGTTAACCCGCTCGGGATCGACGCCCAGGGCGGCGGCGAGGCGCGCTCGCATCGCCTCGCGGTGGGGTGCGACGCGCGGCTCCTGGCCGATCAGGACACAGTCTGCGTTGACGAGCTCGTAGCCGGCCGCGCCGACTTGGCGGTGGGCCTCGGCGAGCAGGTCGAGCGAATCGGCGCCGCGGTGGCGCTCGTCGTCCGACGGAAAGAGGGCGCCGATGTCGGCGAGGCCTGCGGCGCCGAGCAGCGCGTCGGTGAGCGCATGGGCGACAACGTCGCCGTCCGAGTGGCCCGCGAGCCCACGCGGATGGTCGATCGCGACCCCACCGAGAACGAGCGGGACACCGTCCTCGAATGCGTGCGCGTCGACACCGAGGCCGATCCGAAGCTCAGACACGCTCGAACAGTGCCAGGCACGGGACGGTGGCCGCAACAGACACGGTCGTCAGAGCCATGACGCCACGAGGTCGAGGTCTGCTCGAGTCGTGATCTTCAGGAGCCTGACGTCGCCCTCGACGACCCGGATCCGACCGCCAGCCTCCTCGACGAGCGATGCACAGTCTGTCGCGCCTGCCAGGTCGCCTGCGTACGCGCGTCGGAGCACGTCGACGACGAACGCCTGGGGCGTCTGAACCGCGACGAGATCATCACGGTCGACCGTCTCGCGCACGACACCGTCCGCGACGCGCTTGACCGTGTCGGGCAGAGCGATTCCAGGGACGGCACCCTGAAATCCTTCGGAAAGCGGGGCGAGAACCCGCTCGACGATCTCGTCGGTCAGAAGCGGCCGGGCAGCGTCGTGGACGAGCACGGCAACCGCCGAGTCGTCCACCTCCGCCAGTGCCGTTCGCACCGACTCCGCCCGCGTCGCGCCCCCAGTGACGCAGGCGACAACCTTCGACGCCACGAGCTCCTCGGCGACGAGGATCGCGGGCTCCTCCCAGCCGGGTGGCGCGGCGACGACGATCCGGTCGATCCACTCGCACGCGTCGAGCCGCGCAAGGCTCTCGGCGAGCAGGGGACGATCGCCGAGGCGCGCGAACGCCTTCGGCCGGTCGTCCCCGAGCCGCTCCCCGGCGCCCGCGGCGACGAGGATGGCCCACACACTCATGTCGGAGCGGGCGCGACCTACGCGCTCGCGGCCGCGACCTTCGCCTTGGCCTTCTTCTTCTGGCCGTCGCCCACGCCGGCGAGCACGCCGTCGAGCCACTCGGCGGCCTCGTCCTCGTCCATTGCCTTGGCGTACATCAATTCGCTGGCGAGAATCTTCTTCGCCTTCACGAACATCTGCTTCTCGCCCGTGGAGAGACCCTTCTCGTGGTCGCGCAGCGAAAGGTTCCGAACCACTTCGGCGAGCTCGAAGATGTCACCGGTTTTCATCTTGTCGCGGTTGTGCTTGAAACGCCGGTTCCAGTTTTTCGGCATCTCCGTCGAGCCGCCCGTCAGAGCCTTGACGACGAGATTCACGAGATCTTCGTCGATCACACCGCGCAGCCCCACCTTCTCGGCGTTCTCGCACGGCACGTTCACAGTCATGTCGTTGTGCAGGATCTGAATGGTCAGGTACTCGCGCGTCTGGCCAAGCACTTCGCGCTTTTCCTTCTTGATGACCGTG
>JBKJML010000236.1:0-7484 GCA_046596415.1 Gaiellaceae bacterium
CTCGAGGCCGGGCTCAAGTACCTGATCGTCGGCAGCTTCGGCTCGGCCATGCTCCTCTTCGGCTCCGCGCTCGTCTACGGCGCGACCGGCGAGCTCGGCTTCGGCTCGATCGCCGACGCCGTCTCCCGGCAGGGCCTGTCGGACGACTACCTGCTGCTCGCCGGGCTCGCGATGCTGATCGGTGGTCTCGGCTTCAAGTCCTCCGCTGCGCCGTTCCACATGTGGACGCCCGACGTCTACCAGGGCGCGCCCACGTCGGTCACCGCGTTCATGTCGGCGGCGACGAAGGTCGCTGCGCTCGTCGTGACCATGCGCCTACTCGTCACCGCGTTTCCGGAGCAGCACGACCTCTGGACGATCGCGATCGCGGTGATCGCGGTCGCCTCGCTCGCGATCGGCAACCTCGCCGCGCTCGTGCAGCGTGACGTGAAGCGACTACTCGCCTACTCCTCCGTGTCGCATGCCGGCTTCATGCTGATCGCGATCGCCGCCGGCAACGAGCTCGGCGGACGGGCGCTCCTCTACTACCTGATCCCGTACTCGGCGATGTCGATCGGCTCCTTCGCCGTGGTCGCCGCGCGCGAGCGGGAGCTGAACGAGCCGGTGACGCTCGAGACGATCGGAGGCATGGGCTGGGAGCGGCCGTTCCTCGGCGTCGCGATGTGGGTGTTCCTGCTCGGCTTCATGGGGATGCCGCTGACCGGTGGCTTCCTCGGCAAGTTCTACGTCTTCGCAGCCGCCTACGACCGCGGCTGGACCTGGCTCGTAATCGTCGGCGTCGCCGCCACGGCGGTCTCGCTCGCCTACTACCTCGCCGTGATCCGGGCGATGTACATGCGCTCGGACACCGGCCTGCGCGCAGTGCCGGTGGGCGGGTCGCCGCCGGTCGACGTGCCGCTTCAGGTCGGGGTCGCGCTCTCACTTGCGGTCACCGTCGGCTCGTTCTTCTTCGTGCAGCCGCTGATCGACCTCGCGCGCCAAGCGGCAGCATCGCTCCCGTTCTAGAGCCGCCCTCGTGGCGCTCCGGGGCATCCTCTTCGATCTCGACGACACGCTGGCCGATTCGAGCGGAGCCGAGGAACGCGTGTGGGGCGACGTCGTGGAGCGGATCGCCGAGCTCGTCCCGGGTGTCGACCGCGACGAGCTGCGCAGGCGCTACGTCGGCGTCCTCGAAGGACACTACGCCGAGCTCGCCGCGGGGAGGATCGACTTCCTCACCTTCCGGCGGCGACGACTCGCCGATGCCCTCTCGCCGTGGGCGGAGGTGAGCGACGAGCTGTTCAACCGCTACTCGCTCGCGAAAGCACGCATCTTCGACGAGATCGGGCCGTTCCCCGACGCGGTCGCCGTGCTCCGCGCGTTGCGTGGGGCGGGGATCCGGCTCGGTGTGCTGACGAATGGGCCCTCGGACATCCAGCGGCAGAAGCTGCGCGTGTCAGGTCTCGACGAGGAGCTCGACTCGATCGCGATCTCGGGTGAGCTCGGCTTTGCGAAACCCGACCCGGAGGCATACCGGCTCGCGCTCGGGCTGCTCGGGACGCGGCCTGACGAGACGGCGATGGTCGGCGACTCACTCGAGAACGACGTCCTCGGCGGCCTCATTGCGGGCCTGGCGGCGGTCGTCTGGCTGCCCGGAGCACGACGGGGCGACCTGCCAGCGGGTGTCCACCTGGCCCGCAACCTGACGGAGGTTCCGCGCCTCCTCGGCCTCGATCTCTAGCGGCCGCGCGCGGGGAGGTGCAGGCCCGGCAGGTGTGCGAGGCCGGCGAGCAGCGCCTGGGTCGCAAGGAGCGTCAGGCTGATCGCCATTGCCGTGACCCCGAGCGTCGGCACATCGCCACCCGCGAGGAGCGGCGCCCGGACGGCGGTCGCCACGAGCAGAAACGGCAGAGCGAGACCCGCCAGCACAGCCTGGCCACGGTCGATCGTGGTCGCGGTGGTGCCGTCGAGGACGTCGCCGAAGGCTAGAAGAGCGGCGACTGCGGCGACCGGAGTAGCGCCGACGAGCGCGTAGTAGCCCAGTGAGTGCGCCCCGGCCGAGTCGGCGAGGGCCGCGAGCAGGACGAGGACGACGGTGAGAGCTCTCATGGTCATGGCGACCTTGTTCGCCGCGCGGCTCAACCGTCCTCTACGCTCCACGCATGGCTACCAACGGCACCCTCACCTGGCTCGGCCACGCCGCCTTCCGCCTCGACACGCCGGGCGGGAAGCGCGTCTACATCGACCCGTTCCTCACCGGCAATCCGAGCTGTCCCGAGTCGGAGCAGCGCCCCGAACGCAGCGACCTGATCCTCGTCACCCACGGCCACGGCGACCACGTCGGTGACACCGTCGCGCTCCACGGGCGCTTCTCGTGCCCGGTCGTCGCCCAGGTCGAGCTGCGCGGCTGGCTCGTGGGCCAGGGCGTCGAGCTGAACATGGGGCACGCGATGAACAAGGGCGGCACGATCTCGGTCGAGGGGATCGGCGTCACGCTCACTCACGGCAACCACTCCTCGAGCGCCGACGACGGCACCTATCTCGGCGAGTCGTGCGGCTTCGTGATCGAGCTCGAGAGCGGCTTCAAGCTCTATGTCGCCGGCGACACGAACGTCTTCGGAGACATGGCCCTGATCGCCCGTATCTACGAGCCCGACCTCGTCGTGCTGCCGATCGGCGACCACTTCACGATGGGGCCGCGCGAGGCGGCAGTCGCGCTCGAGCTGCTGGGGGCAAGCCGCTGCGTTCCCTCCCACTACGGCACCTTCCCGCTTCTCACGGGCACACCCGAGCGGCTCCGGGAGCTGGCGCCTGGCGTCGAGGTGCTCGCGCCCGCCCCCGGCGGGACGATCGAGCTGTGAGAGAGCGCTGGTTCGGCGCCACCGGCACACGCGTGCCGGAGATCGCGCTCGCAGGGACGCTCGACCTGGGCGAGGCGCTCGTTCTCGACGACGTCGCGGACGACGGCGCGCTGCGCGCGGCGCACGAACGTGGGCAGCCGGTCGTCGTGCGCGCGCAGACGGCGGCCGAGGTCAGGGAGGCGCTGGCGCGGCCCGAGGTCTCCTGCGTGCTCGTCGGCGACGAATCGCTCCTCGGCCTCGACCTGACCGAGCTGACCTATGGCTCCTAAAGGCTCGCAGCCGGTCGTCGCGACCTTCTCGATCGTCGCCTGCGACCTCGAGGCCGGCCAGTGGGGCGTTGCGACGCAGTCGAAGTTCCTCGCAGTCGGCTCGGTCGTGCCCTGGGCCGAACCGAACGCCGGGGCCGTCGCGACGCAGTCCTACGCCAATCCGCGCTACGGCCCCGACGGGCTCGCGCTGCTACGTGAGGGGCTCTCGGCCACGGAGGTTGTCGAGCGGCTGACGTCGGCCGACGACGACCGCGACCAGCGCCAGCTCGGCATCGTCGACGCGCGCGGTGGGGCCGCCACCTTCACCGGCTCGGCGTGCCACGAATGGGCGGGAGGACGCACAGGCCCCGGCTACGCGGCGCAGGGCAACATCCTCGTCTCCGGCGCGACGGTCGACGCGCTCGCCGCGACGTTCGAATCCACCAGTGGCCGTCCGCTCGCCGGCCGGCTGATCGACTGTCTGGCAGCAGCACAGGCCGCGGGTGGCGACAGTCGCGGCCAACAGTCGGCCGCGCTGCTCGTCGTAGAGAAGGATGGTGGCTACGCGGGCCTGTCCGACACGCTCGCCGACCTTCGCGTCGACGACCACGAGCTCCCGATCGAGGAGCTCCGGCGGCTGCATCGCCTCCACGACGCGATCTTCGGCAAGACGCCACGCAGCGCCTGGCTGCCACTCGACGGCGAGCTGGGCGACGAGGTGGGCGAGCGTCTTGCCCGGCTCGGCTACGAACGACTCGCCGACTGGGCGGGAGTCGAGAACCTCGAAGAGCGTGTCGACGGCGACGACGCGATCGATCCCGTGGTGCTCGAGGAGCTGAGGAGGAAGTCATGACCCATCGGATCGCAAGCCTCGCCGAGATCCGCGGCGAGACCGGCTGGGCCGGCATCCGCAGTCACTTCGAGATCGCCGCGTTCGGCATCAACGCCTCGACGGCGCTCGAGGATGGCGACCCGATCGTCCCCGAGCACGACGAGATCCAGGCTCGCCAGGAGGAGCTCTACCTCGTGCTCGAGGGGCACGCCACCTTCACCGTCGACGGCGAGGAGGTCGACGCTCCCGCCGGGACGATCGTGCACGTCGGCGATCCGACCCTCCGGCGTGGCGCGACCGGCAAGGCCGGCACGACGATCCTCGCCGTTGGCGGGACGCCCGGCGAGCCATACACGGTGACGGGCTGGGACACGGTGGCCGAGGTCTTCCCGATGTTCGCGCGGGGTGAGTACGCGGCCGCGAAGGCGGTGCTGGAAGCCGGTGTCGCGCGCTATCCAGGCCAGGCGGGAATGCTCTACAACCTCGCCTGCGCCGAAGCCCGGCTCGGCGAGCACGACACCGCGCTCGAGCACCTGCGCGAGGCGGTCGAGCTCAGCCCGCGGTTCGCCGGGCTCGCGCAGGCAGACGACGATCTCGCTTCGATCCGCGACGATCCCGGCTTCCCCGCGGCTCCCGAGGAAGCGGGCGCATGACCGGGTGGAGCGTCACGAGGCTGGCTGAGCTCGACCGGATTCCGGTCGCGGAGGGGCTCGAGTGGCGGCCGATCCGGCGCCACTTCGGGATCCGCTCCTTCGGGATCAACGCGTACACCTCGTCGCACGTCGGGGGCCAAGTGGTCGAGGAGCACGACGAGACAGACGGCCAGGAGGAGCTCTACCTCGTCGTCTCGGGGCGTGCCATCTTCACGCTCGACGGCGAGGAGTTCGACCTGCCCGCCGGAACAGCGGTCTTCCTCCCCGCGGGCTCGGGGAAGCGCAAGGCGGTCGCCGAGGAGGAAGGGACGACAGTGCTCGCGGTCGGCGGCTGGCCCGACAAGGCGTTCGTCCCGTCCGCCTGGGAGTGGTTCTTCGCGGCCTACGCCACCGATCCCGCCGCAGGCATCGAACTGATCGAGGAGGGCATCCGCGAGCTCGGCGACCTCCCTCCGTTTCATTACCACCTGGCCTGCTTGCTGGTGAAGCTAGGACGGCTCGACGAGGGTCGGGAGCAGCTCGACCGCGCGCTTGCGGCAAGGCCCGAATGGGCGGCGCGAGTAGCCGCGGATGACGACCTGGCAGCGCTCCGCTAGTCCCCGGGGAGTCGTCGGCCGGCGGCGAGCGCGCGGAACGCAGGCACCGGATCGGCTTCCGGCGAGGCAACGACGAGGACGACACCGAAGCCGTCGCCCGCCAGCGCGTCGACGACGAGCTGGAGGCCGGCGGCGAGCGCGAAGGCCTTGTGCGCCTGCTCGCCGCCGAACGGGACGAGCTCCTCCGGCTGCGCGGCGCCGCGCAGCACGTCGCCGTAGGTGACCGCTCCCATCGAGACGTCGGCAACGAACGGGCGGCCGTCGGAGCTCGGAATCGCGAGTGCGAGTGGGTTCGTGCCCGTCAGCGGCTCGCCGCCGTCCGGATGCGGCAGCCGGCGGGGCGAGGTGGCTGTGAGAGCCGCGACGAGGCCACCCTGCGCCAGGAGCCGCACGTAGTGACCGAGCATGCCGGTCGGAAACGTGTTCGAGCCGACGACCACACGCGCGCGCTCCGGCGGATCGTCGAGCTGGGCGCCGACCATGGCGGCGAGCGTCAGGTAGCCGAGCGCACCGCCCCCGTCCCACCGCTCGAAGCCGGGCTCGGCACGCAGGCGCACCGGCGCTGCCTCCGGCTGGAGATCGTCCAGTGTCTCGAGCCACTCGATCCGCGAGTAGCCGTGGCCGAGCTTGCCGCGCCGCTCGGCATCGTCGAAGTGGGCGAAGAGCGTGTCCGTGTCGGCCTCGGAGAAGCCGAGTGCAGCAATCCGGGCTCTCGCCTCGTCAGTCTGCACGGCGGCGTGCCGCCCACACGGCCGCGCCCGCGCCGAGCACGAACGGGATCCCGATCAGTGCCCGCAGGAGCGGCCGGCCGCTCCCCGGGTACTCGAGATCCTGGAAGCGCAGCACAGGCCACCCCCGCTCGGCCGCGATCCGTCGCAGCTCGCGATCGGGATTGACGACGACTGGGTGGCCGACCGCCTCCAGAAACGGCAAGTCGGTGTAGCTGTCGGAGTACGCGGTGCTCTCGGCGAGGTCGAAGCCCTCGCGCTCGGCGAGCTCCCGCACGGCGGCTGCCTTGCCCTCGCCGTGGCAGGCCCGCAGCGAGCGGCCGGTGTAGGTGCCGTCCACGATCTCGCACGTCGAGCCGAGCGCCCCGTCGAACCCGAGCTCTCGCGCGAGCTCGGCGGCGATCTCGTGGAGCACCGCCGAAACGATGTAGACCGGCTCGCCACGCTCCTGGTGCTCGGCCACACGCGCCATCGCGTCGCGGTAGACGAGCGGCTTCAGGATCGGTTCCATCGCGCCGGCGACGAGCCGGCGCAGATCGTCCACAGCAAAGCCCTTCAGGATCATCATCCCGTCCTCGGCGGCGCGCCGGACCGCCTCGGCGGAGACCCCGCGCGTGATGAAGAGGAGCTGCCAGGCGGCCGCCTTGGCGAGCTGGCCGCGGCCGATCACGCCGTGCTGGCGGAACGAGCCTGCGAGCGCGAGCGCGCTCGATCGGCGCAGCAGGGTGCGATCGAGATCGAAGAAAGCGGCAGCGCGGCCCATCGCCCGAGTGTAGCCACGCCCAAAGTTCACGAAATCCTTACGCCGCGGGGCACCAGGTTCACCGCGGGGCGGCATCTCTACTTGTGCGTACCGAATCCAAAGCAAAGGGAGCCACATGAAACGCCTCACGACATTTGCGCTTGCAGCGCTCGTCGCCCTCGTGGTGACCGGCCTCGCGATCGCTGACGGCAGCGACACGAAGCAGACCTCGCCGGTGTCCGCGACCTTCACCGCGACACCCACCGAGAAGACGACGACCGTCACCTGCACTGGCGCCGACGGCACGTACAAGATCACGCGCGGCAGCTACGAAGGCACCGCAACCGGCTCCGACGCCGTGCTGACCGGCAAGATCTCGCTCCGGACGAAGTCCGTCGTCAACACGACGACCGGCTACGGCTACACCGAGGGCAAGGTCACCCTGCGCGACGCCGACGGCAAGCTGAAGGCGAAGGCGCAGCTCGTGGCCGTGAACACGCAGAAGGGCATCCTCAACGGTTTCCTGAACGGTCGCGTGAAGGAGCAGGGCCACCTGCTCGCCAACTTCTCGGCCGCGTTCAACGCCGACGGCAGCTCGCTCTCCGGGCAGCTCGGCGCGGACGCACCCGTCGCACCGCAGAACTCCGCGATCGTGACGTCGGGCGGTTGCGAGCGCAGCGCCGACGGCAAGGACAGCGGGCGCAAGAGCGAGTCGCGTTCGCGCAAGAGCTGACCCACGGGGGGTGGAGCGGCTGACGAAGGGCGCCTGCGGGCGCCCTTCGTCGTTCCTAGTTGAGAACCGTCAAGGCCTTGATGATGCCGGGCCCGCGCTCGCGGCGGCTCGC
>JBKJML010000004.1:0-9272 GCA_046596415.1 Gaiellaceae bacterium
GGAGGGCGGGTCGAGCCGTGGGAAGAGCGGCGGCGCGGGCTCGAGACCCTGGATCGCCACCAGCCGGCCGGCGGCGACGTTCTCCCACGCGAGCTCGTGCGGCTGCCCGAGCGCCGCGACGATCCGCTCGCTCGTCTCCGGCACGTACGACGAGAGCGCGACGGCGACGATCCGGAGACCGTCGGCGAGGTCTGCGAGTACGGCATCGAGCTCGTCGGCGCGCGCGTCGTCCTTCGCGATCTCCCACGGCTTGCGCTGCTCGACATGGCGGTTGAGGTTCCGGACATAGACCCAGATCCGCTCCAGTGCGCCCGTCAGGTCGAAGCGATCGAGGTCGGCGGCGACCCCGTCGCGAAGCCCGTCCGCCCCGGCCACGAGGTCGGGATCGGTGACGCCTCCGGCGGCGAGGTCGCCGTCGCGGTAGCGGGCGATCATCGCAGTCGTCCGGGAGAGGAGATTCCCGAGATCGTTGCCGAGCTCGCGCTCGTAGCGCTCGTGCAGGGTGTCGAGCGAGACGTTGCCGTCCTGGCCGAACGGAAACGAGCGAATCGCCCAGAAACGCACCGGATCGACGCCGTAGACGTCGATCAGCTCGAGCGGGTCGATGGCGTTGCCGAGCGACTTGGAGATCTTGCGGTCGTCGAGATTCAGGTAGCCGTGGACGAAGAGCTGCTTCGGCACCGCATAGCCGGCGGCGAGCAGCAGCGCGGGCCAGAAGACGCAATGGAAGCGAAGGATGTCCTTCGCGAGCAGGTGCCTGACCTCGGGCCAGAACGGCGTCAGGTCCTCGCCCGGCCGCGCGTACTCGAGCGCGCTGCGGTAGTTGACGAGCGCGTCGGCCCACACGTAGGCGACCTGCTCTGGATCCCAGGGGATCGGCACCCCCCACGTCTGGCCGGCCCTGCTGATCGAGAAGTCGCGCAGCCCGCCCTCGATGAAACTCCGGGCCTCGTTGGCACGGAAACCCGGCTGCACGAAGTCCGGCCGCTCGTAGAGCGCCAGCAGCTGATCGGTGTAGGCGGACAGCCGGAAGAACCAGTTCTTCTCCTCGATCCACTCGGGCTCCACCTCGTGGTCGGGGCACTTGCCGTCGACGAGCTCGTCCTCGGTCTTGAAGGCCTCGCAGCCGACGCAGTACAGGCCTGCGTAGACGTCCTGGTAAATGTCGCCGCGGCCGTTGTCGTAGATCCGCTGCAGGAACTCCTGGACGAATGTCTTGTGCCCCTCATCGCTCGTCCTGATGAAGTAGTCGATGTTGGCGTTCACCCGCGCCGGCAACTCCCGCCACGCGACGGAGATCTGATCCGCGTACTCCTGCGGCGTGAGCCCCTGCTCCGCTGCGACGCGCGCCACCTTGTCGGCGTGCTCGTCCACACCGGTCAGGAAGAACGTCTCCGCCCCACGCTGGCGCTGATGCCGGACGAGGATGTCGCCGGCGATCGTCGTGTACGCGTGGCCGATGTGCGGCGTCGAGTTCACGTAGTAGATCGGAGTGGTCAGGTAGTAGCGCATCAGCCTCGATTGTAGGGAGTCGCCTGCGGCGGCCCCCGGCGCCGAGCGCGACCGCGAGTGCGGCAGCGCCGAAAGCGAGCGGCTGTGGCAACCCGCCGCCGCTTTCGTGCGAGCGCCGCCTTGCCTCGGCGCGCCTGGCTGAGCCATCTGCGCGGACCGGGTGCGCGCGTACCGGGAGCGATGGCCTCATGAAGCCGGGGGCTGCCGCAACGGGCAGCGCCAGGCCACCGTTCGTACGAGCGTGGGGCGCGTTCCGGAATCGCGTGCCCACGACCGGCAGCGAAGCGGTTGCTCCCGCGAGTCCGAGAGCCCACGGCGAGCGGGCGTCGCGGGCGACGAGCGACGACTCGCGGCTCGGCTCCTGCTGCAAGGCCGGACCGTTCGCGGGCACGAATCGAGCGCGCAGTTCGGCTCTCGTCTGCGGGCGCGGAGCGTCAACTCCAGAAGGTGCGTCGTCCGGAACGGCAGGCTGCGGTGCCGGCGCCGGGACGTCCGGCTCGACAGGCGTGTCGACCGGACGAATCTCGATCGGCGGCGTCTCGATCGGTGCCGTCTCGATCGGTGCCGGCACGACCGGCGGCACGACAGGTGGGAGCGGTGGAACAGCGGCGGCCGGCGGCACGACCACCGGCGACGGCGCCGCTGGCGGGGCCGGAGCGGGAGCCGGCGAAACGGGTGCGGCCGGCGGGTCGGCGGTCGGGTGTGCAGGTGGCGCCACCACAGCCGGGGGTGCCGGGACGGGCTCGGCCGCAGGCGGTGTGGGAGGGGCGAGCAAGGGCAGGAACCCGAGCGGATCGAGGTACCCGTTGGCATCGGCCGTAGTGCGGATCCCCAGATGAACGTACGGCACGGAGTGCTCAGCCGTGCCGCTCGGGCCGATCGTCCCGATCGGGTCGCCCTCGGCGACGGTGGCTCCACGCGCGACGAGCGTCGTACCGAGATGCGTGAGCGTCACGGAAAGCCCCGCGGCGGTCTGGATCGTGACCGTGCGGCCGCTCGTCGGGACCGAGCCGGCGAAGCTGACGGTGCCGGCAGCCGGTGCGGCGACGGGTACGCCGCTCGGAGCGGCGATGTCGATGCCGCGGTGCTGCCCGCCTGCATAGGGATCGGATCCGAGCACGAATGCCTGGATGACAGGTCCTGTGACCGGCCATGTCCACGCGCCTGCGATCGGCGCGACGGCTAGCGCCGCAAGGATCGCGGCAAGCGAGAGAAGTCGTCTCATCTCATCAGCTCCTCTTGTTGTCTGATTTGAAAACAGCGAGAGCGAAAGGTAACAACTGCGTCGGCTGTTGTCAAAATCGGCTACAGGGAATCGCGGTAGAGCGCGTTTCGCGAAGTGCCCGTCAGGCGGGCGACGAGGTCTGCCGCCTGGCGGCGCGGCACCCCCGCTCCGACGAGCTCCACGACCGCCGCGGCAGCCTGGCCGTCATCGGCAGCGACTCCGTCCGCCGCAGGCCCGACAACGAGTGTGATCTCGCCCTTGGGCGACTCGCTGAAACGCTCCGCCAGCTCCGTCGCAGTCCCTCGGACGACCTCTTCGAACCGCTTCGTGAGCTCGCGGCAGACGGCCGCGCGCCGCCCGGGATGGGCCGACGCCAGCGAGCGAAGCGTCGTCGGCAGCCGGCGCGCCGACTCGAAGGCGACCGCCGGGTGTGCCCAGTGGCCGAGCTCGGCCCAGAGCGCCGCGAGCGCCCGCTCACCACGCGGGAGATAGCCGAGGAACTGGAAGCGCTCGCCGGCAAGACCGCTCGCGACAAGCGCCGTCTCGACCGCCGAGGCTCCGGGCAGAACCGTCACCGGTATGCCCGCCTCGAGCGCGGCCGCGATCAACCGTGCCCCGGGGTCGTTGACGCCGGGCAAGCCTGCGTCACTGACGAGCGCCACCCGCTCGCCTGCCTCGAGGCGCGGCAGGAGCTCCGTTACTCGGGTCGCCTCGTTGTGGCGGTGGTAGCTCTGGAGCCGAGCCTTCACGCCGTGGCGCTCGAGCAGGCCTCGAGTGTGACGCGTGTCCTCGCAGAGGACGACGTCGGCCTCGGCGAGCTCCCGGAGCACCCTGAGGGTGACGTCCTCCAGGTTGCCGATCGGCGTCGCGCAGATCGACAGCATCAGCGTGCGCCGTCGAACGCCTCGAAAGCGACGAGAGCGGCGCCGAGCACACCGGCATCGGGCCCGAGCGCCGCGGGGACGATCCGGAGCCGGTCCCGCGCCGGCGTGAGCGCCTCGACGCGGGCGACCTCGAGCGCGGGGCCGAGGATGAGGTCGCCAGCGGCCGACCCGAAGCCGCCACCGACGAGAACGAGCTCGACGCCGAAGACGTTCACGATCGAGCCGATCCCGGCGCCCAGCAGCCGACCGATCGACGCGAGCGCCTCGACTGCGGCCTCGTCACCCGCGTGTCCGCCCGCAACGAGGTCCTCGGCCGTCGCCTCCTTGCCGAGCACCTCGTCGGCGACGCGATCTGCGGCGCTGCCGGACACGAGCGACTCGAGATGCCCGTGCCCCGTGCAGATCCCCTGGCAGGGCGGCCCGCCTGCGAGCACGACCAGGTGGCCAAGCTCGGCCCAACCCCGGTACAGCTTGCCGCCGAAGACGACGCCGCCGCCGACGCCCGTCCCCAGGGTCAGCATCGCGAGATCCTCGACGCCCCGCCCGGCGCCGTGGCGCCATTCGGCGAACGTGGCCGCGTTGCCGTCGTTCTCGAGCCCCACGGGAAGGCCAAATCGGTCGCGCATCGTGTCGCGAAGCGGGAAGCCGTCGAGCGGGATGTTCACCGACCCGATCGCGCAGCCGCCGACGTGATCGATCCTCGAGGGGACGCCGAAGCCGATCGCGGCGATCGTGTCGTCGCGAAGCTCTTCTACGGCGTCCTCCAACCCTCGCAGCACCTCCTCCTGCGAACCCGTCGGCGTCGGCCGTACGACGCGCTCGTGAGGCGTGCCTTCCCGGTCGACGATCGCCGCGAGGATCTTCGTCCCGCCGAGGTCAACCCCGATGACGCGGTTTCGATCCAAGGCTGGCGGCTACCATACCCGCCCGGATGGCCGATGAAGAGAAGCCCTATCGCGTCTATCGCGGCGGACGCGCCAAGGGGAAGGTGCCCGTCAGCCGCCCCGAGCGCACCCCGCGCGGGAAGGATGCGCCGAAGAGCCGCCCCGAGCGCGCGCCGCGCAAGCGCAAGCCGCGCTGGGGGAGGCGGGTCGGGCTCACGCTCGGACTCCTCGCGCTCCTCACCCTCGTCTGGCTCGTCGCCGGCTACTTCGCCTTCCGCTCCGGCGTCGCCAACGCGCACGACCGGCTGCCGCGAGGCGTTGCGGCCGGCCTGACCCAACAGGACGGGCTGCTGCTCTCCAAGCCGACGCAGATCCTGCTGCTCGGCACCGACGGCGACGCGACTGCCGCCCGCGCCGACGCGCGCCGCTCCGACTCGATCATGATCGTGAGGACCGATCCGAGCCGCCATCGGCTCGCCTACCTCTCGATCCCGCGCGACCTGCGGGTGGAGATCCCCGGTCAAGGCAGCTACAAGATCAACTCGGCCTTCCAGCTCGGCGGGCCGACGCTCGCGATGAAGACGGTGCAGGCGCTCACCGGCCTCGAGATCAACCACGTCGTCCTCGTCGACTTCACCAACTTCCGCGAGGTGATCGACGCGCTCGGCGGCGTCGACATCAGCGTGCCGAAGCCGATCCTGTCCAACCGGTTCGACTGCCCCTACGCAACGCAGGAGCGCTGCTCGGCCTGGGAGGGCTGGCGCTTCCGGAAAGGCACGCAGCACATGGACGGCGGCCGGGCACTCGTCTACTCGCGCATCCGCGAGAACCGGCTCGACCCCGCGGACAGCGACATCTCGCGCGGCGGACGCCAGCAGGACGTGCTCGAGGCGATGACCAGCAAGCTGACGAGCGTCGGCACGTTCGTGCGACTGCCGTTCATCGGCGGCGACCTCGTCAAGCCGCTGACCACCGACCTCGCCCCGGGCCAACTCCTCCAGCTCGGCTGGGTCAAGTTCCGAGCCTCCGCCTCACGCACGCTCCATTGCCGGCTCGGCGGCTCTCCCTCCTCGATCGGCGGCGAGTCGGTGCTGATCGGGACCGAGGAGAACGTCTCCGTGCTGAGCATGTTCACCGGCCGCTCTGCGCCTCAGCCCCCGCTGCCGGGCTCGGGTCTCTACGGGCCGGGCTGCTTCGTCGGCCGCGAGACGAAGTAGGCTCCCGCCGTGGGTTTTCTGAGCTGGATCTTCTTCGGGCTCCTGGCGGGGGCCGTGGCGCGCGTGCTCACACCCGGGCGCCACGGAATCGGCTGCTTCGGGACGATCGCAGTCGGACTCGTCGGGGCCGTGATCGGCGGCTTCGTCGGCGAAGCGGTACTCGGCGGCGACGTCGACTTCGGCTGGGATCTAGGGCCGTTCCTGCTCTCCGTCGCCGGCGCGGTCGTGCTGCTGCTCGCACTGAACGCGCTGCGGCGGCGCTGACCGCCAGAAGCTTCTAATCGCCGGCAGCGGCCTTCTTGTCGCCCGAGCTCGAGCCCGAGTCGGACTTGCCGCCCGAGCCGGAGTCGGACGTGCCACTCGATCCCGCGTCGGACTTGGCGCCCGAGCCGGAGTCGGACGAGCTCGAGTCGGAGCCGCCGCCGTCCTTCGTGCCGGCGCCGCGCTTCGACCCGCGACCGTAGTCGGTCGTGTAGAAGCCCGAGCCCTTGAAGTGCACCGCAACCGGATAGAGGAGCTTCTCGACGGGCGCCTTGCCACACACCTCACAGACCTCGGAGGGCGGTTCGGACATCTTCTGGAACACCTCGAAGGTGTGCCCGTCCGGGCAGCGGTATTCGTAGATCGGCATCGCGGAGAGGCTACCAGCGGCGTCCGGCGCCTTTCAGGCAATTCTCGCGTTCGCTCAAGAGCGAAGATGTCGCGATGCGGATGACCGAAGCTGCCGAGGCGCTCAGAGCTCGCGTGGCTGCCCGGTCAGCCTTCTTCCCGCTCGGTGTCGGCGCGATCTCGGTCGCAGTGACCGGGTTCCTCTGGCACCAGCTGCTCGCCTGGCCACCGCACGAGGACGAGACGCTGGCGCTCTTCGTGGGGCGCCATTCGCTGCGAGGGCTGTTCGACGTCGTGCTCCACGACCGCGGCGGCGCCCCGCTCCACTTCGTCGTTGCCTGGGTCGTCGCGCACCTCGGCTTCGGGCTCGGCGCGCTGCGCGCCGCCTCGGCGTTCTTCGCCGTCGCGAGCCTGCCCGTCGTCGCCCTGCTCGTCCGGCGCCTGACCGACCGGGTGACGGCGGTGATCGCGACGGCGATCGTCGGCGCGAGCTGGGTGATCCTCTTCCACGGCGTCTACGGGCGCATGTACAGCCTGTTTCTCTTCACGAGCGCGCTCTCGTACCTAGCGCTTCTGCACGCGCTCGACCGGGGCGGCAGACGGGCGTGGTCGCTCTGGGGGCTTGCGTTCCTCGCAACGGTCGCAACCCACCCGTACGGCGCGATCGTGCTCGCGACGCAGGTGCTCTTCGTGCTGGCCGCCCGCCGGCGAGTCCGCGAGGCCCTGGTTGCGATCGCGGTCGTGGCCGTCGCGGCGACCCCGTTCTGGCTCACCGACCTCGTGCTCGCGAAGCGCTTCGACGTCGGGGTCGGCGGCCGCAGTGCGAAGCTCGGTGGGCCGCTTTCCGTCCTCGCCTACCTCCGCGACGTCGCCGGCGACTTCACCGCCGGCTATCGGCCCGTGCTGGTGCCGGTGCTCCTGGCGGCCGGGCTCGGGATCGTGCTGCTCTGGCGGAGCCGCCGCGAGAGCGCGCTCCTCGTCGCAAGCGTGATCGGCGTCCCCGCGGCCGCCTTCATGCTCGCGCGCTTCGGCAGCTCGACCTCGCCCGAGTCGCGCCACCTGATCTTCGCACTGCCGTTCTTCGCGCTCCTCGTCTCACTGCCGCTGCGCCAACTCGCCCGCAGACGCCCGCTGATCGCCGCCGTGCTCCTGGCAGCACTCGTCTGCTCGCAGATCGCGTGGGCGCGCCACAAGACGCCGCCGCTCTTCAACTGGGAGCCCGACGCGCGCGTCGCCGCCCGCCACGACGCAGCCGCCTACCTCGCCGAGACGAGCCGGCCTGACGACATCCTCTTCGGCTACGAGTCCGTCTACCTGGGCGCCTGGGAGCGCTCCCGCGACAGCTTCCCCCACACCGTCCTACCACGGGCCGACGCGGACCTGGCGCTGCGCACGCTGCTGCGGCTCGACCGGCCGCTCGGCCGCGGTGTCTGGCTCCTCGATGCGAGCGAGCCGAACAACGCCAAGCCCGCGCTCGAGATCGACTGGCGCTCCCCGCTGCCCCGGAGCGCGTTCGAGGTGCGCCGTTTCGGGCCGTTCCTGGTGATCCGGACGCGCGAGCCGACGGTGACGCCGACGCGCTACCTCGAACGCGCCGGCAGGGCGATCCTGGTCGGCAAGGCGCTCTGGATCGGCGACGCCGACATCAACCTGCTGACCGTCGAGCGCGCCGCGCGCGCCCTGCGGGGCTACGGCGCCGCGCGCTCCCGGTCGAGCAACTCGCGGTAGCAGGGCGCGCCCTCGAAGGCGGCGAGCCCGGCGGGCGACGAGCGGCGCCGCTCCTTCGGCCTCAGGCGACGCGCGGCCGCGATCGCAGCCGAGGCGCCGACGAGGGTGCCGACGAGGAAGCTGCGCGTTCGAGAGCGGCGGCCATCCGGATCCATGCCAGGATCCTACGCATGTTGGTCTGCACGCTCGGCGATCTGCTGCTCGACGTGATCGTCCGCCTCGAGCAGCCGCTCGCGCGGAGCGCGGACGCCGAGTCGGTCGTCCACCTCGGCCCCGGCGGCCAGGCGGCGAACGTGGCGGCCTGGGTGGCGGAGCTCGGCGGCAGCGCACGACTGATCGCGAAACGCGGCGACGACGACGCAGCCGCGATCGCGGTGCGCGGGCTCGTGGAGCGCGGTGTCGAGCTGGCCGGGCCGGTGGGCGGCCGAAACGGTGTCGTCGTCTCGCTCGTCGACCCCGACGGCGACCGCTCGATGGCCTCCGACCGAGGTGTCGCGCCAACCCTCTCACCGACGGAGATCGACCCCGCTTGGCTCGAAGGGATCGACGTCCTGCACGTGTCCGGCTACTCCCTTCTGCGTGCACCGATCGATGCCGCGGCGCTCCGCGCGATCGAACTGGCGCGCGCGGCAGCGGCGCGTGTCTCGATCGACCTCTCCTCGTGGAGTGCGATTCGCGACTTCGGGCCAGCCGCGTTCCGCGAGCGGCTCGAGGCGATCGCACCCGACATCGTGTTCGCGAACGAGGACGAGCAGGAGATCCTCGGCGGCCCGCTGCCGGCTGCGGCGTGGATTCTCAAGCTCGGCGCGCGCGGCTGCAGCTTCGACGGTGTCGAGTTACCAGCCCACCCCGCGACTCCGGTCGACTCGACCGGTGCCGGCGACGCACTCGCCGCCGGCTATCTCGTCGGCGGGCCGGAGCTCGCACTGGACGCGGCGGCACGCTGTGTCTCGCAGCTAGGGTCGATGCCGTGAACGACCTGGTCGTCCTGTCCGACGAGGTGGCCCAGGCACGCGCCGAGCGGCGGCCGGTGGTCGCGCTCGAGACGACGCTGGTCGCGCACGGCTTTCCGCCCGGCGAAGGTGTCGCCGTCGGCCTCGAGAGCGAGCGGCGCGTGCGCGAGTCGGGCGCCGTCCCGGCCACGATCGGCGTCCTCGACGGCGCCGTCCGGGTCGGCCTGACCGAGGAGGAGCTCGGCCGCTTCGGGCCTGAG
>JBKJML010000115.1:0-14669 GCA_046596415.1 Gaiellaceae bacterium
CTCGACCTGCAGGTGCAGCGTGGCGAGGTTGCCGCCGTCGTCGGAGAGTCGGGGTCAGGCAAGAGCGCCACGATGCTGGCCGTGCTGGGGCTTCTCGACCCGAACGCCACCGTGA
The DNA here is from genome assembly GCA_046596415.1 of Gaiellaceae bacterium. Lineage (GTDB taxonomy): Bacteria > Actinomycetota > Thermoleophilia > Gaiellales > Gaiellaceae > JBKJML01. Next base: position 116 of record JBKJML010000115.1, read on the forward strand.
CCGGTTCGGCCCGTTTTGACGGAGTCGAGCTGCTCGGCGCCCCGAACGCCGTGCTGCGCAAGCACCGTGGCGGGCGCATCGGGATGATCTTCCAGGACCCGATGACGTCGCTGAACCCGGTCCACTCGATCGGCAAGCAGCTCATCGAAGCGGTGCTCCTCCACCGGGACGTCTCGAAGAAGCAGGCGCGCCTGCGCGCCCTCGAGTTGCTCCAGGCGGTCGGCATCCCGCGCGCCGAGAGCCGCATCGACGATTATCCGCATCAGTTCTCGGGCGGCATGCGCCAGCGCGTGATGATCGCGATGGCGCTGATCAACGAGCCCGACCTGCTGATCGCCGACGAGCCCACGACGGCGCTCGACGTGACGACGCAGGCGCAGATCCTCGACCTGATGAAGAAGCTCCAGGAGGACTTTCACACCGCGATCGTGATCATCACCCACGATCTCGGCGTCGTCGCGGAGACCGCCGACGAGGTGGTCGTCATGTACGCCGGCCGGGTCGCCGAGCGCGGGCCGGTCGACGAGATCTTCGCCCGGCCGCATCACCCCTACACGTGGGGGTTGCTCGGCTCGCTGCCGCGCCTCGACGCCGACGTCGAGCGCCTCGTGCAGATCCAGGGCCAGCCACCGTCGCTCTTGAACCCGCCGAAGGGCTGCCGTTTCCACCCGCGCTGCCCCTACGTGATGGACGTCTGCAAGACCAAGGAACCGCTGCTCGAGCCGGTGCCCGGCTCGACGCTCCACGTTCAGGCTTGCCACCTCGACCCCGAGACGAAGGACCGCGAGGCCGCCAAGCTGGCCGCGGGCGTCCTGGCGGAGGCCATGTAGATGGCGGACGAGCTCCTGGTCGTCGAGGATCTGAAGAAGTACTTCCCGGTCACGCGCGGGATCGTCTTCCAGAAGGAGGTCGCCTCCGTCAAGGCGGTCGACGGCGTCAGCTTCACCGTCAACCGTGGCGAGACGCTCGGTGTCGTGGGCGAGTCCGGCTGCGGCAAGTCGACGATGGCGCGCTGCATCATGCGGCTGCTCGACCCGACCGCCGGCAAGATCGTCTTCGACGGGCGCGACATCACCAGCCTGACCCGCCCCGAGATGCGGCCGGTCCGGCGTGAGCTGATGATGATCTTCCAGGACCCGTACGCGTCGCTGAACCCGCGAAAGCGCGTCGGCTTCATCGTCGCGGAGGCGCTCGAGGTCCACAAGATCGGCACCGAGTCCGAGATCAAGCGGCGCGTCCAGGAGCTACTCGAGATCGTGGGCCTGAACCCGGAGCACTACAACCGCTTCCCGCACGAGTTCTCGGGCGGCCAACGCCAGCGGATCGGCGTCGCCCGCGCGCTCGCGGTCAATCCGAAGCTGATCGTCTGCGACGAGCCCGTCTCGGCGCTCGACGTCTCCGTGCAGGCGCAGATCCTGAACCTGCTCAAGGATCTCCAGAAGGAGTTCGGTCTCACCTACGTCTTCATCGCGCACGATCTGAACGTTGTCCGGCACATCTCCGACAGGGTGATGGTCATGTACCTCGGCAAGGCCGTCGAGCTCGCCGGCCGGCAGGAGCTCTACGCGCACCCGAAGCACCCGTACACGGGCGCGCTCCTCTCCGCCGTGCCGATCCCGGATCCCACGCTCGGCCGCACCCGTAAGCCGATCGTCCTCGAGGGCGACGTGCCGAGCCCGATCAACCCGCCAAGCGCCTGCCGCTTCCACACGCGCTGCCCGCGGTTTGTGGAAGGGCACTGCGACGTCGTGGAGCCGCCGCTCTATCCCTTCCCGAGCGGCCAGTTCGCCGCCTGCCACTATCCGCTCGAGCGCTGGCCGATGACCGGCGACGAAGTTCGTCGCACCGGCGCACCCGTCGCGGCGAACGTCGACTAGCACGATGCTGCGCGCGGCCGGCCGCCGCTTTCTCACCCTCCTGCTGCCGTTCGTGATCGGCACCGTCGTCGTCTCGATCGCGGCCGGCTTTGCGCTCGGCTCGTCCGTGGCGCGCTCGATCTCGCTCGGCTTCTACCTGGTCGGCTCGTTCGTCCTCGTGAGCGGCTTCTTCATGGGCAACCGTGGCCCGGCCCGACTCAAAGGCCCGGTGGGTGACGAGGGGCCGTGGGGTATCTCGCCCCGGCGGCGACTGCGCTGGGCCAGCGCCGAGGAGCGCGAATCCGCGCTCGCCGACTCGGCCGTCTTCGTCACGATCGGATTGGTGCTCATCGTGATCGGGGTCGTAGCCGATACCCGCTATACGCTCTACTAGACCGAAGCGGAAGGCAGCGCTGATGGCGGTTTCGCCTCCAGCCGGCAGGGTTGCGCCTAACCTCCCGGCGCTCCCGGCGTCCAAAGAGATATGAGAATCGTCCGCAGAGGGACGTTGGTGTGCGAGCGAACACGCGGTTGGGCCTCGCTCGCCCTCGACAACGAGCTGTCCGAGTTCGAGCAGACTCTGCTCGCCGGGCACGTCGAGCGCTGCTCCGACTGCGCCGCGTTCGTCGACGACCTCAGACACTTGACGGCCGAGCTCCGCGCAGCCGGCCCCGTGCCGCTCGCACGGCCGGTCAGCCTGCCGGAGCGCCGGCGCGTCGCCTTCCGCGGCGGCCAGGTGGCGGCAGCGGCGGCGGTCGTGGCTGCAGCGATTGGTCTTGGCACCATGGTCTCCGCCTCGCAGCCGCCGGTCGTTCGCGGCACCGACGCCGTCGTCGGTGTGACCGGGAACCAGTTCCTCGTGCTCTCCGACCTGCAGGCCGACACGCTCGTGCGTGCTTCGCGCCGCCGCGGCGCCACGCCGCCGGTCGAGTACTCGCCCAGCCAGAAGTTCCTCGAAATCCCGATCTAGGCCGCTTGCCTCGGGCGGCGACTCCCGCCGGGCGGAGCCCGGCTCCGCCCCCGGAAACCGGCCAGCGCATTTGTAACGCCGCGAGGTGCCGGGGTACTAGGGTGTGGCATGTTCACCCAGCCGTCCACGATCACCTCGCACTGCTGACACCTCGACCACGCCGCCAGGCTGGCGGCGGCGCTCGAGCGCCAGCGGCAACTGCCGCGGCGACCGCGTGGACCGGGGGGCTCCGCTAGACTGCGCAGGCTTGTGACACAGCTTGTAACATGGCCGAAGCGGCGTCGGTGCGCCGCGGCCGAACCCGCCACCAAGCCTCTCCAGGAGACACATGCCCAAGAACTCAGTTCAGAACGAAGCCTTGAGCCGTCGGGCCGCGCTCGGCGGTACGATCGCGGCGTCCTCGGTCGCCTCGATAGCGCTGCTATCGAGGCTCCCTGCGTCCTGGCGCTCGCACCACCCAGCGCACCCCGACGGCGAAGGGTCATTCCGAAATGAGTTCTAAGCAGGCTGACGCGCAGAACGTCGGCAAGGTCGTCGAGATCAAGGGCGTCGTGATCGACGCCGTGTTCCCGAACGAGCTGCCCGGTATCTACAACGCCGTGCGGATCGACATCGCGCAGCCGGACGGCTCGACGCTGGCGCTGATCGCGGAGGTGCAGCAGCATCTCGGCGACGATCGCGTCCGCGCCGTCGCCATGGACTCCACCGACGGGCTCGCACGCGGAGTCGATGTCGTCGACACCGGTGGTCCGATCTCCGTCCCGGTCGGCGAGGCGACGCTGGGCCGGATCTTCAACGTGATCGGCGACCCGATCGACGAAGGCGACCCGATCCCCGCAGGGACGGAGCGCCGCGGGATCCATCAGGATCCGCCCGCCTTCCAAGACCTGTCACCGAAGATCGAGATCTTCGAGACCGGCCTCAAGGTCGTCGACCTGCTCGCTCCGTACGTCAAGGGCGGCAAGATCGGCCTCTTCGGCGGCGCGGGCACCGGCAAGACGGTCCTGATCCAGGAGCTGATCCACAACATCGCGCGCCAGCACGGCGGCCTTTCGGTCTTCGCCGGCGTCGGCGAGCGCACGCGTGAGGGCAACGACCTGATGCTCGAAATGCAGGAGTCGGGCGTGATCGACAAGACCGCGCTCGTCTACGGCCAGATGAACGAGCCGCCCGGCGCTCGCCTGCGCGTCGCCCTCTCCGGCCTGACGATGGCGGAGTACTTCCGCGACCAGGGCCAGGACGTGCTGCTCTTCATCGACAACATCTTCCGCTTCGTCCAGGCGGGCTCCGAGGTGTCGGCGCTCCTCGGCCGCATGCCGAGCGCCGTCGGCTACCAGCCGACCCTCGCCTCCGAGATGGGCCAGCTCCAGGAGCGCATCACGTCGACGCGTACCGGCTCGGTGACGTCGGTGCAGGCGATCTATGTGCCGGCCGACGACCTCACCGACCCCGCGCCGGCGAACACGTTCGCTCACCTCGACGCGACGACCGTGCTCTCACGGGCGATCGTCGAGAAGGGGATCTACCCGGCCGTCGACCCGCTGGACTCGACCTCCCGTGCGCTGCAGCCGGGGATCGTCTCCGACGTGCATTACAAGACGGCCATCGCCGTGCAGCAGATCCTCCAGCGGTACAAGGACCTGCAGGACATCATCGCGATCCTCGGCATGGACGAGTTGACCGACGAGGACAAGCTCGTCGTCCAGCGGGCCCGCAAGATCGAGCGTTTCCTCTCGCAGCCGAACTTCGTCGCCGAGCAGTTCACCGGCACACCCGGCAAGTACGTGAAGCTCGAGGACACGATCAAGGGCTTCGGCGAGATCATCGACGGCAAGCACGACGACCTGCCCGAGACCGCCTTCTACATGGTCGGCACGATCGAGGACGCGGTCGAGAAGGCCCGCGCGTCCGCGACCGTGGCTGCTTAGAGTGGCTGAAGCGCACCCGAAGTTCGACGTCTCGCTCGTCACACCCGACGGGGCCGTCTACGAGGGCGAGGCAGAGCTGATGATCGTGCCCGGCGCCGCCGGTGAGATCGGTGTGCTGGCCCGACACGCACCGCTGATCGCGACGTTGAAGGCAGGCTCGACCAGGATCCACCTCGGTGGCTCCGAGGTGCTCGAGTTCGCAACCGGGCCTGGCTTCTTCACCGTGCAGCGCGACCGGGCGATTGCGCTCGTCGACGACGCCGTCGACGCGAAGGAGATCGACGACGCCCGCGCAACCTCGCAGCTCGAGGCCGCGAAGGCGGAGCTCGAGAAGGTGGAGGCTGGTGAGTCGAACGCCGATCGTTGGCAGCTCGAACAACGAATCAAGCATGCCGAGAATCAACTAGCGGTCTCCGGCCGCATCTGACCGGCGGCTCGTTCTAGACTGAGCCCGATGAGGGCAGTAGTCAGAGAGTCGCGCGAGGTGGCCAAGGGCACGCTGCTCGTCGAGTTCGACCTGCAGGGCGCCGAGGTCGACTTCCGGCCCGGGCAGTACTTCTGGGTCGAGCTGCTCGACCCGCCCTTCACGGACGAGAAAGGGAGCCGGCGGCACGTGTCCGTCGTCACCTCGCCGACCGAGCACGGCGTGCTCGGTCTCTGCACGAGGCTCCGTGACAGCGCCTTCAAGCGCTCGCTGGCCGCGCTTCAGGTGGGAGACGAGGTCGAGGTCGAGGCGCCCAAGGGAAGCTTTGTCCTGCCCGACGAGACAAATGTCCCGTACGTGTTCATTGCCGGCGGGATCGGAATCACCGTCTTCCGAAGCATGCTCCGCTTCATCCGTGACGAGCGGCTGCCCTACGAGGTGACGCTCGTCTACTCCAACCGCGATCGTGAGTCGGCCGCGTTCCTCGATGAGCTCACCGAGCTGGAGCGCGGGCTGCCCAACTTCCGCCTGATCCTCACGATGACCGACGAGGAGGCGTGGGAGGGAGAGTCGAGACGAGTCGACGCCGCGCTGTTGCGGGACGAGCTCGGCGACCTCACCTCGTACCGATTCCTCGTCGCCGGCCCGCCGGCGATGGCGGAGGCCGTCGTCGACGCCCTGCACGGCGCGGGTGTGCCCGACGAGCAGGTCACGGCCGACAAGTTCAGCGGCTACTAGACCCGCTCCGCTAGCCTTACCCCACCTGGAAAGTTTTGAAAGGCAGCTTGGCGACCAGGATAAAAAACGCCTAAAGAGCCCGCGAGCCGCGCCGGCTCACGTTCTCTCTAGGCTCCCGAAGGAGACGGCGTGAGCGCGGAGACGAGGCTCAGAGAGCTGCTCGAGGAGCGGATCCTCGTGCTCGACGGCGCCTGGGGTGTCCTGCTCCAGGGTCGGGGCCTCAGCGAAGCGGACTTCCGCGGCACGCGCTTCCGTGATCACCCCGGCTCGGTCAAGGGTGATCCGGATCTGCTGAACCTGACGCGGCCCGAGGTGATCACCTCGATCCACGACGCCTATTTCGAGGCGGGCGCCGACATCACGACCACGAATACGTTCACGGCCACCTCGATCGGCCAGGCCGACTACGGGCTCGAGGCTTCCGTCTACGAGATGAACGTCGAGGGGGCACGGCTGGCCCGCGTTGCGGCCGCCGCCTGGACGGAGCGCACGCCGGAGCGGCCACGCTTCGTAGCCGGCTCAGTCGGACCGCTCAACGTCACGCTCTCGCTCTCGCCCAAGGTCGACGACCCGGCCTACCGCACTCACAGCTTCGACCAGGTGCAGGAGGCGTACGCAGACCAGATCCGCGGCCTCGCCGAGGGCGGTGTCGACCTGCTCCTCGTCGAGACGATCTTCGACACCCTGAACGCGAAGGCGGCGATCGCCGCTGCGCAGGAGGCCGCGCCGGAGCTACCGCTGTGGCTCTCGGTCACGATCGTCGACCTCAGCGGCCGGACGCTCTCCGGGCAGACCGTCGAGGCGTTCTGGACGTCGGTCGAACACGCGAGGCCGCTCGTCGTCGGGATCAACTGCTCGCTCGGCGCGAAGGAGATGCGCCCGCACGTCGAGACGCTCGCGCGGATCGTCCCCACCTACACGTCGTGCCATCCGAACGCCGGCCTGCCGAACGCCTTCGGCGGCTACGACGAGGGTCCCGAGGCGACGAGCGCGCTGCTGCGCGAGTTCGCCGAGTCGGGCTTCGTCAACATCGCCGGCGGCTGTTGCGGCACGACGCCCGAGCACACGCGCAGGATCGACGAGGCGCTACGCGGCCTCGAGCCGCGGCGGGTGCCGGAGCTCCCGCGGCGGACGCGCTTCAGCGGCCTCGAGACGTTCGAGCTCGGTCCTGACACCGGGTTCGTGGTGATCGGCGAGCGCACGAACCTGACCGGTTCGGCGCGCTTCCGAACGCTGATCGAGTCGGGTGACTTCCAGGGCGCGGTCGACGTCGCGCTCGAGCAGGTGCGCGGCGGGGCGAACCTGCTCGACGTGAACATGGACGCCGACCTGATCGACTCCGAACAGGCGATGACCCGCTTCCTGAACCTGATCGCGACCGAGCCCGAGGTGGCACGGATCCCCGTCATGGTCGACAGCTCCAAGTGGTCGGTGCTCGAGGCCGGGCTGAAATGCATCCAGGGCAAGGGGATCGTCAACTCGATCAGCCTCAAGGAGGGGGAGGAGCCGTTCCTCGCCCAGGCGCGGCTTGCGCGGCGCTACGGCGCCGGCGTCGTCGTGATGGCCTTCGACGAGCAGGGGCAGGCGGACACGGTCGAGCGGAAGGTGGCGATCTGCGGCCGCGCCTACGACCTGCTGACCGCCGAGGTCGGCTTCCCGCCTGAGGACATCGTCTTCGACCCGAACATCCTCGCGATCGCGACCGGGATCGAGGAGCACGCCGGCTTCGGCAAGGCCTTCCTCGAGGCGCTGCCGCTCCTCGACGAGCGCTGCCCGGGCACTCACACGAGTGGTGGGGTCTCGAACCTCTCCTTCTCGTTCCGCGGCAACGACGTCGTGCGCGAGGCGATCCACTCGGCCTTCCTCTTCCACGCGATCACCGCCGGCCTCGACATGGGGATCGTCAACGCCGGGCAGCTCGCCGTCTACGAGGACATTCCGGGGCCTTTGCTCGAGCACGTCGAGGACATCATCTTCGACCGGCGCGAGGACGCCACCGAGCGGCTGGTCACCTTCGCGGGAACCGTGCAGGGCTCGGCCACGAAGCGGGAGCTCGATCTTTCCTGGCGCGAGGCGCCGGTCGAGCAGCGGCTCTCCTACGCGCTCGTACACGGGATCGTCGACTTCATCGAGGCGGACACCGAGGAGGCACGGCAGCAATTCGAGCGCCCGCTGGAGGTGATCGAGGGTCCGCTGATGGACGGGATGAAGGTCGTCGGCGACCTCTTCGGCTCAGGGCGCATGTTCCTGCCGCAGGTGGTCAAGAGCGCCCGCGCGATGAAGCGTGCGGTCGCGTACCTCGAGCCGTACATGGCGGCCGAGAAGGAACGGACCGGCGACACGCGGGCGCGCGCGAAGATCGTGCTCGCGACCGTGAAGGGAGACGTGCACGACATCGGCAAGAACATCGTCGGCGTCGTGCTCGGCTGCAACAACTACGAGGTCGTCGACCTCGGTGTGATGGTCCCTGCCGATCGGATTCTCGACGTCGTGGCGGAGGAGCGCGCCGACGTGGTCGGGCTCTCCGGGCTGATCACCCCGTCGCTCGACGAGATGGTGAACGTCGCCAAGGAAATGGAACGCCGCGGGATGGAGGTGCCGCTCCTGATCGGTGGCGCGACCACGTCGCGACAGCACACGGCCGTCCGCATCGCGCCAGCGTTCACCCGGCCGACCGTGCACGTCCTCGACGCCTCCCGGGTCGTCGGCGTCGTTGCCGACCTGCTCGACCCGGGCCGCGCCACGAAACTCGACACGGACAACCGTGAGCTCCAGCAACGCCTGCGCGACCAGCATGCAGAGCGCGAGCTCAAGCCGCTGCTCCACCTCGCCGGCGCGCGCGCGAACCGCGAGCCGCTCGGTTACGACGAGCTCGCGACACCCGCGTTCAGCGGCAGCCGCCTGGTCGAGCCGGAGCTCGGGGAGCTCCTCCCGTACCTCGACTGGCAGTTCTTCTTCCACGCCTGGGAGTTAAAAGGGAAGTATCCGGCGATCCTCGAACAGCCGGTGGCGCGCGAGCTCCATGACGACGCGCTCGCACTTCTCGACGAGATCGTCCGCGACCGCTCGCTCCAGGCGCGAGGCGTCTACGGGTTCTGGCCGGCACAAGCCGACGGCGACGACGTCGAGCTCGGCGAGGGGACACGCTTCCACTTCCTCCGCCAGCAGAACGCCTACGGCGACAGCCGCCCGAATCGCTGCCTCGCCGACTACGTGGCGCCCGCGGGCGACCACCTTGGCGCCTTCGCGGTGGCGATCCACGGCGCCGCGGAACTCTCCGCACAGTACGAGGCGGAGCACGACGACTACAACGCAATCATGGTCAAAGCGCTCGCAGACCGGCTCGCAGAAGCCTTCGCTGAGCGCCAGCATGCGGTGGCGCGCCGCGAGTGGTACGACGGCGACAGCCCCGAGCTGTCAGCTGCCGATCTCGCAGCCGAGCGCTACCGCGGCATCCGGCCCGCCTTCGGGTACCCCGCGTGTCCCGACCATTCCGAGAAACCGCCCCTCTTCGCCCTGCTCGGCGCCGCACGGGCCGGTCTCGAGCTGACCGAGTCGAACGCGATGCTGCCCGCCGCCGCGGTCAGCGGGGTCTACTTCGGCCACCCGTCGTCACGCTACTTCTCGGTCGGACGGATCGGCCGCGACCAGGTCGAGGACTACGCCGCTCGCAAGGGCAGCTCAACGGCCGAGGCTGAGCGGTGGCTACGACCGAACCTCGGCTACGAGCCCGCCGACGCGTCGTAGGCGCTGACCCTTGTCATAATCGGCGTGATCTCCTATCCTTCCGCCGATCGCCGGGCGACGCCAGGGCCCCGATCGCCCCGTGACCGAATTCGCCGCGCCAATCAATCGTTCGTACCGCGCTGATCAGGCGCGTCGTTGATGCTCTCCCGTTCCCGCAAGCTTCTCGCCGGTGCGCCGGCTTTCCGGTTGCTCCTCCTGGCGACGCTCGGCTCCGGGATCGGCACCTGGCTGGCCGTGATCGCGCTCGCGGTCGACATCTTCGACCGCACCGGATCGGGGCTCTGGGTCGGGGCGCTTTTGATGGCCGACTTCCTGCCTGCGGTCGTGGTCGGGCTGCTGCTCGGGCCACTCGTGGACCGCCTGTCGAGGCGCCGGCTGATGATCGCGAGCGACCTCGTCCGAGCTGCGGTCTTCATCGCCCTTCCGTTCACCGGGAGCGCACACGCGGTCGTCGCGCTGGCGGCTGTCGCCGGGTTCGCAACGGGCTTCTTCAGGCCCGCTGCGCTCGCCGCGCTACCCAACCTCGTTCCTGACGATTCGCTCGAGAACGCGAACTCGCTCTACCAGACCGTGGAGAACCTGACGACGGCCCTTGCTCCCGTCGCGGCCGGCGGCCTGGTCGCTGCGTTCGGGACCGATGTCGCGTACGGCGCGAACGCGGTCTCGTTCCTCGTCTCTGCCGCCCTGATCGCCCGGATCGCCCCCTTCGCGCTCCAGGGCGAGCGGCCGATCACCAAAGGACATTGGCGCGACCTTCGGGAGGGGTTCGAGGTCGTGTTGCACACTCGAGTCCTGCTCGCGGTCCTCGTCGCGTGGACGATGATCGGCGTCCTGGCAAACGCAGGCGTCAACGTTGCCGAGGTCTTCCTCGCTCAGGACGCATACGGGGCGGGCGATCTCGGCTTCGGCCTGCTCGTCGCGGCCTCCGGCGCCGGCGCGGTCCTCGGGAGCGTCGTGGCTTCCCCGGCTCTGGGCAGGCGGCCTGTCAGCGTCGTCTACGGGATCTCGATCGCGCTGATGGGAGTCGGCGCGCTCGCGGCCGCCGTCTCGCCGACGATCTGGGTCGGCCTGGCCGGTGCGTTCGTGCTCGGGCTCGGCAACGGGTCGGCAGTCGTGTGCAACATCCTGCTCGTGCAACGGTCGACGGCGGACGCCGTACGCGGGCGTGTGTTCACCTTGCTCCACAGCTCCACCTGGGTGTTCCTCGGCCTTGGGATGCTTGCGGCCGGAACGCTCACGGACATCCTCGGGCCGCGCTGGGTGTGGGGCATAGCGTCGGTGTTCTCCTTTCTCGCGGCGGCGGTTGGTTATCGGCTCACCCGCGGTTTCGGAACCGATGGGAAGCCTCCGTCGATCAGGCCTGTCGACGTCGAGCCTGCGCCGATGACCGGCGCAGGGCATTGAGTTCGGGATCGGCGCTGCCGGTCGCTGCGACGATCTAAGAAGCTCTAACGGAATGAAGCGCTGTGCCGCCGAGGCGTCACACCGTTGGAGCTTCTAAGGTCTTCACGTGGCTCGACGTGTCTGGACTCTGGAGGAGCTCGCTGGCGGCGTGCGTGGTGGCGACCGGCGGGCGCTGGCGCGCGCGATCAGCCTGGTCGAGAACCAGGCTCCGATTGCGTACGAGCTCATTCGGGAGCTCTACCCCGAGACCGGCAAGGCCTACTCGGTTGGCATCACGGGGCCGCCGGGGGTGGGCAAGTCGTCGCTCATCGCGGCGCTCGTCCGGCAGGTCCGGGCGGGCGGCAGCGGCCGCACCGTCGGTGTCATCTCGGTCGACCCGTCGAGCCCGTTCACGCATGGCGCCTTGCTCGGTGACCGGATCCGGCTCACCGACCACTTCCTCGATCCCGGCGTCTTCATCCGCTCGATGGGGACGCGGGGACATCTCGGCGGACTGTCGGAGGCGACGCTGCAGGCGCTCCTGCTTCTCGACGCGTCAGGCAAGGAGCTCGTGCTGCTGGAGACGGTCGGTGCCGGCCAGAGCGAGGTCGAGGTGATCGGGATCGCCGACACGGTCGTCCTCGTCCTGATGCCGGGCTCCGGCGACTCGGTGCAGGCGCTGAAGGCCGGGATCATGGAGATCCCGGACGTGATCGCGATCAACAAGATGGATCACCCCGCCGCGAAGACGATGCGCAACGAGGTGCGCTCGATCCTCGCGCTCGACCGTGAGCGCGGCTGGCGGCCACCGATCGTCCTCACCGACGCGGTCCGCGGCGAGAACGTTCCCGAGCTCTGGGAGCGGATCGAGGAGCACCGCGCTTACCTCGAGAACGACGGCCTGCTCGAGGAGCGCCGTCGGGCAAACCTCGCCGGTGAGGTGTTCGCGGTCGCGTCCGGCCGGGCGAAGCGCCATCTTCAGGAGGCCGTCGCCGACGACCCCGAGCTGCGCCGCCTGCTCGAAGAAGTGCAGCGGCGCGAGCTCGATCCGCTGTCGGCCGTCCGCGAGATCATGGAGAAGGTGTTCAAGATCGAGGAGCGACCATGAGCCGACCGTCGCTCGACGACATCCGCGCCGCACGCGACCGGATCGCCGGGATCGCCCGGCTGACGCCCGTCTACGAGTCGGAGACGTTCTCGCGCCGCACCGGGCGCGAGGTGCTGCTGAAGGCTGAGAACCTCCAGCGCACGGGCGCCTTCAAGATCCGCGGCGCCGTCAACAAGATCTCGACGCTCACGGACGCCGAGCGAGCCGCCGGGGTCGTCGCGGCGAGCGCCGGCAACCACGGCCAGGCCGTCGCCTGGGCGGCGCGTGCCGCGGGGGCCAGCGCGACGATCTTCATGCCCGAAGACTCGCCGATGGCGAAGGTCGATGCGACCCGTAGCTACGGTGCCGCGGTGGAGCTGGTGGGCGTCGGCTTCGACGAGGCGCTCACCGCTGCGCAGGAGCTCGTCGCCAGTGCGGGCGGCACGTTCGTGCATGCGTTCGAGGACAAGCTCGTGATCGCCGGCCAGGGGACGATCGGGCTCGAGCTTGCCGAACAGGTGCCCGCCGCGACGACCTTCGTGCTGCCGATCGGCGGTGGCGGTCTCGCCGCGGGGATCGCGATCGCGCTTCGCGAGCTGCTTCCGGGAGTGCGGATCGTCGGCGTCCAGTCGGACGCGTACGCTCCGCTCGCGGGCGGAGTGGTGGGCACACGCGGACCGACGATCGCCGACGGGATCGCCGTGAAGCAGCCTGGCGAGCTCACCTCCTCGATTCTCAAGGATCTGCTCGACGACGTCGTCACCGTGAGTGACGAGGAGATCAGCGAGGCGATCGTGCTGTTGCTCGAGCGCTCGAAGCTCGCCGTCGAGGGTGCCGGTGCTGCGTCGCTCGCGGCCCTGCTCGCAGGCCGTGTCGGCGGCGAAGGAACGGTTGTACCGCTCCTGTCGGGCGGCAACATCGACCCGACCCTGCTGATCACGGTGATGCGTCACGGGCTGACAGTCGCAGGCCGCTACCTTGTCCTGCGTACCCCCATGCCCGACCGGCCGGGGGAGCTGATCAAGCTGCTGACGCTCGTTGCCGAGCAGCGAGTCAACGTCGTCGCGGTCGAGCACCGGCGCGAAGGCGTGGCGCTCTCGGTCGCCGAGACCGAGGTCGAGTTGACGCTCGGCGCCCGTGACGCTGCTCACTGTGACGCGCTCGTCGCGACTCTTCGTGAGCACGGCTACCCGGTCGAGCGCCTGCGTTAGCGCTTCCAAGAACTCAGTTCAGAACGAAGCCTTGAGCCGTCGGGCCCGCGCTGCGCGCCACGATCGCGGCGTCCTCGGTCGCCCCCATTAGCGCTGCTATCGAGGCTCCCTGCGTCCTGGCGCTCGCACCACCCAGCGCACCCCGACGGCGAAGGGTCATTCCGAACTGAGTTCGAAGCGGGCTCGCTACGCGCCGCAGCGGCGGAACTCGACCACACGGTTGCCGCGGGCGCCGTAGGCGGGGACGCCGCCGTCGACGACGGGTCGCGCAGAGATCCCCTTCGCGGCAAGGATGCTCGCCGCGATCGCGGCCCGGGCGCCGCTCTCGCAGATCGTGACCACGGGCCGGTCGCTCGGCACGTCGGCCCCGCAGACGGGCAGGAGCCGGTAGGGGATATTGCGGCTGCCGACGATGTAGCCCGAGTCCCGCTCGTCGCGCTCGCGGACGTCGATCAGCTCGGCGCCGCCTGCGAGTAGCTCGTCGAGCTCATCCAAGCTCACCGGCACCATCGTCTCCGGGCCGCCTCCGAGCACGTAGCCCGTCACGTCGAGCAGCCCGATCGAGCGGAGCCCGCGGATGGCGCGTTGCGCCTGCGCCGCGTCCGAGGCCTGCACCGCGAGCGTCTCGACGCCGGCGAGCACGAAACCCGCCTTCGTCGCGAATGAGGTGCCGTCGAGCGGCACGTTGATCGACCCCGGCAGATGCCCGGAACCGAAGTCGGCCACGGAGCGCACGTCGAGCACCGTGGAATCGCCCGGTGGTGCTGCGAGCTCCTCGACCGCGACCGGGGCGGGCAGGAGCGCACCCTGATTGAGCTCGACGATTCGCTGCATGTTCGGCGGCTTCGGCGACCCTGCGCTCATCGCCTCGGCAACGAACTCGAGCTCGTCGTCGACGAGGACGGAGCGGTTGAAGCGCCGTTCGAAGCCGATCGTCGTCGAAGCCTTGGAGCTCATCCCCTTCCCACAGAGCGACCCTGCAACATGCCCGGGGAACACCTCGACGCCGTCCGGCAGCTCGAGCAGGCGCCGCAGCGACCGGAAAAGGCCCTCGGCACCCTCCTTTGCGCCCACGGCCAGATCGGGCCGTGCAGCGTCGCCGACGAAGAGCGAGTCGCCGGTGAGGACGAGCCAGGGCTCGTCGGCTCGCGTCCGGTCGACGACCGCGAGGCAGGTGTGCTCGGGCCGGTGGCCCGGCGTGTGGATCGCG
>JBKJML010000176.1:0-4779 GCA_046596415.1 Gaiellaceae bacterium
GCGACCGGGTTGCCGACGTAGGTGCCGCCGACCGCCCCTTCGTGCGGGAAGTCCATGATCTCGGCCCTGCCGAGCACACCGGAGAGCGGGAGCCCGGCGGCGATCGACTTGGCCACCGTGATCAAGTCGGGCTCGACGTCGTACTGCTCGATCGCGAAGAAGGTGCCGGTGCGGCCGAAGCCGGTCTGCACCTCGTCGACGATCAGCAGGATGCCGTGCTCGTCGCAGATGCGTCGCAGGCCCTGCAGGAAGGCGTGGGGAGCCGGGACGAACCCGCCTTCACCCTGCTCGGGCTCGACGATGATCGCGGCAACCTGCTCGGCCGCGACCTGGGTCGTGAAGAGATACTCGAGCTCACGGAGCGCCGTCTCGCTGTCCGGGCCGCGATAGTCGGAGGCGAACGGCGCTCGGTAGACCTCGGGCGCGAGCGGGCCCATGCCGAGCTTGTAGGGGTAGGGCTTCGAGGTGAGCGTCATCGACATCAGCGTGCGACCGTGGAAGGCCCCCTCGAACGCGATCACCGCCGGCCGGCCGGTGTAGAGCCGGGCGAACTTGACTGCGTTCTCGACCGCCTCGGTGCCGGCATTGAAGAACGCCGCCTTCGCGGGGCCCTTGAACGGTGCCAGCGCGAGCAGCCGCTCGGCGAGCGTGACGTAGACCTCGTAGGGGACGACGGTGAAGTCGGTGTGCGTGAAGCGCTCGAGCTGCTCCTGCGCGGCCGCGACGACCTTCGGATGCGAGTGACCGACGTTGAGGACGCCGACGCCGCCTGTGAAGTCGATGAAGACGTTGCCGTCGACGTCGGTGAGCGTGACGCCGTGCGCCTCGGCGACGACGACCGGCAGCGTGATCGCCTTGGGGCTCGCAATCACCCGCTCCTTGCGCTCGAGGATCTCCTGCGAGCGTGGGCCGGGAATCGCGGTGCGGATGTCGATCGTCTTGGTCGTAGCCATGAAGGCAGGGTAGCGCAGCCGCCGGTTGCTCTGCATACATGAATACTCAACATTCATCGGTTGACCCTGAGAGACTCGGGTCGTGATCGATCCCGCCACTCTGGACGTGGATCCGCTGAGCCAGTTCCAGGCCTGGTTCGACGAGGCGCGCGCGGCCATGCCCGCCGCGGAGGCAGTCGCGCTCGCGACGGCGACACCCGACGGGAAGCCGTCGCTGCGGATGGTGCTGGCGAAGGGTGCCGACGCACGCGGGCTCGTCTTCTACACCGGTCTTGCCAGCCGCAAGGGCCACGAGCTCGCGGCGAACCCTCACGCTGCGCTCCTCTTCCACTGGGCGCCGCTGGGGCGGCAGGTGCGCGTCGAGGGGCCGGTCACCCGCGTACCGGACGACGAGGCGGCTGCGTACTTTGCTTCCCGGCCGCTCGGCAGCCGGATCGGCGCGTGGGCCTCGCCACAGAGCGAGGTGGTGGCGGGCCGCGCCGAGCTCGAGCGCCGCTTCGTGGAGGCGAAAGAGCGCCTCGGCGACGAGCCACCGCTCCCGCCCCACTGGGGCGGTTTCCGCCTCCTGCCCGAGGCCTGGGAGTTCTGGCTCCACCGCGAGGACCGCCTCCACGACCGCGTGCGGTATCTGCGCGAGGGCGATGCCTGGCGTTGCGAGCGGCTCGGGCCCTAGAGCTGCTTAGGCCGGAGCGAGCGCGCCCGGCGTGTAGACGCCGAGCGGATTCCAGAGTAGGTAACCGCGCACGCCAACGAGGCGGGCGGCCTCGATCTGCGCCCGAACGTCGGCGAGCGTGTAGTCGCGGCCGAGCGAGAAGTCCTGGATCCACGGCACGAGCTCCGACGTCGTCCCCTCCATCTGACGGTGGAACTTCGTCAACGCGCGCAGCACGGTCGTGCCGGGGTCGGCGTTCGGGTCGGGAATGTCGTACTCGCCCGCACCGAAGTGCGACGGATACGTCATCGGGGAGACCGCATCGAGGTAGCGGGAGAGCCGGGCCGGGAACTGGCCGATCCCGAGGTCGCGGGTGGCGGCGAGCCCGAAGACGTCAGCCGAGACACGCACGCCGAGCGGCTTCAGCCGCTGCGAGGCGTACTGGACGAACTGCGCGATCACCCAGCCCGGCGCGGTCTTCGTCTTGCCGGGGTAGACGATGTTCTCGACGTCGCCGTCGGACGGGAAGCGGACGTAATCGAACTGAATCTCGTCGAAGCCCGCCCTGGCGGCCGCCTCGGCGATCGAGACATTGTAGTCCCAGACGCGGCGATCGTAGGGATTCGTCCAGCCGAGCCCGGCCTGGTTCTTCCAGACCGACCCGTCCGGGTTGTGGATCGCCATCGACGGCATCCCGACCGATAGGTGCGGATCCTCGAAGGTGACGACGCGGCCGATCAGGTAGATCCCGTTCGCGTGCATGAGCGTCGCGACCTGGCGCGGCTTGTAATAGGGACGCGCTGCACCGACCTGCTTGGCGAGGGGCACCGACGAGGGGATGAAACCGAGCTCGCCGTTCTCGTCCTTCACGTCGAGCTCGATCGTGTTCAGGCCCTCGGTTCGCAGATCGACGTACTCCTGGAGCTTGCCGGGGATCGACGCGAGCGCCACCGTGACATGGACGCCCCGGATCTCGTCGGGCACCTTGTGCGGCTTCGGCGTTGCCACCGCCGGCTTCGCGACGACGGGCTTCGACACCTGCGGGGCGGCTGCCGAGCCGCCGCTGGAGATCGAGCGCGCCCCGAGGCCGAGGCCGGCGAGAGCGACCAGGAGCAGGCCCACGAGGGCCGCCCGGCGCCGTCGCCGTGCTCGCAACCGGTTGTGGCGCCGCGAACGGAACTTCTCGTTCGGATCCATGCCTTCGAAGAGCATCGACATCGGGGGCGGGAACGGTACTCGCACATCGTCAAAGCCGCAACACGAACTCCCTGCACCTCGCCGCATAGAATCAGCTGATGGTTCTCGCCGACCGCACGATCCGAAGGCTGATTGCCGAGGGACGGATCGAGATCGAGCCCTACGACGAATCGCTGCTGCAGCCGTCGAGCCTCGATGTCCGGGTCGACCGTTATTTCCGCGTCTTCCGCAACTCGCGCTATCCGTTCATCGATGTGAAGCAAGCGCAGGAGGAGCTGACGGAGCTCGTCGAGATCGACGACGCCACGCCGTTCATCCTCCATCCCGGCGAGTTCGTGCTCGGCTCGACGCTCGAGCGGGTGCGGCTGCCGGACGACCACGTCGCACGGCTCGAGGGGAAGAGCTCGCTGGGGCGGCTCGGCCTGCTGATTCACTCGACCGCCGGTTTCATCGATCCCGGCTGGGACGGCCACGTGACGCTCGAGCTTTCGAACGTTGCTAACCTGCCGATCACGATCTACTTCGGGATGAAGATCGGTCAGCTCTCGTTCGTCCAGCTCACCGAGCCGGCCGAGCACCCCTACGGCTCCGGCGGCCTCGGCTCGAAGTACCAGGGCCAGAAGGGGCCTACGCCGAGCCGCTACTGGCAGAACTTCGAATGAGGATCCTCGTCACCGGCGGCACCGGCTTCGTCGGGCCACATGTCGTCTCGGCCCTGCGCGACCGCGGGCACGACGTCCGTGCGCTCGTGCGCGAGCCGGGCCGTGGCGCAGCGCTGGAAGCGCTCGGCGCCGAGCTGGCCGTCGGCGATGTGACCGATGCGGCAAGCCTGCAGGCGGCGGTCACAGGCTGCGACGCCGTCGTCCACCTCGTCGCGATCATCACCGGGAAGCCGGCCGACTTCGAGCGTGTGATGACGCAGGGCACCCGTAGCCTCGTCGAGGCCGCGAAGGCGGCGGGGGTGCACCGCTTCGTGCTGATGAGCGCGCTCGGAACGAGCGAGGAGACGAAGGATCTGGTCCCGTATTACCGGGCCAAATGGGCGATGGAACAGACCGTGCTCGGTTCGGGCCTCGAACACGTGATCTTCCGGCCGAGCTTCATCTTCGGGCCGAGCGGCGGTGCGCTCCCCCAGTTTCTGAAGCTCGCCCGGCTCGCGCCCGTGACGCCGATCGTCGGCCCGGGAACGCAGCGACTGCAGCCGATCTGGGTCGACGACGTCGCGGCCTACTTCGCCGAGGGAGTCGAGCGGCCGGAGGCGGCGAACCGGACGTTCGAGCTCGGCGGCCCCGACACGGTCACCTGGAACGAGTTCTGGGCACGCGCCAAGCAGGCGCTCGGGAAGGGTGGCCGGCCGTCGATTCATCTTCCCTTCCCCCTGATGCGCCTCCAGGCCTCGGTGCTCGAGCGGCTGCCGAGCCCGCCGGTGACCCGCGATCAGCTCACGATGCTCGAGGCGGGCGACAACGTCGTCTCGAACTCGGACGCGGTCGACACCTTCGGCCTGCCGCTCGTCGCCCTCGACGAGCAACTCCGCCGCGCCGTCTGAGCGACAGTCCCTGAAAGACGAAGGGCCGCTTTCGCGGCCCTTCGATCCGGTGTTCAGCCTGTATTGGTAGGAGCGTTTCCTGCCTGGCCGACTGGCCGAGCGGCGCGAAACGCGAGTCCCCTACGCGTGGCTACAGCGATTCCCCGTAGGTCTCGGGGACACGCTCCTACCGGCTGGCACCTCCACTGCCCGTACTGGAATCTGTCACTGCCGGACCACCTCCTTTCCGCGGTAGCAGAAATATAGCGGAGGGGTCAGGACGGAGCTAGGGCGTCTCCGACCGCGAGCCTGATGATCCCGTCCTCGACCGTGACCTCGTAGACGGCGACCGGCGTGAAGGCGGGCAGCGAGAGCGGCCGCCCGGAGGCGAGGTCGAAACGCGAGCCGTGGCGCGGACAGACGACGACGCAGTCGTCCGGATCCCAGTC
>JBKJML010000284.1:0-8717 GCA_046596415.1 Gaiellaceae bacterium
ATGCCCTGCGCGTCCGTCTCCGCGAAGCGAACCCGGATCTCGGTTGAGAAGCTGAACCCTTCCACAGGGCTCAAACTAGAGAATCGGTCGGCGGAGCCGGCGCGATTCTCTAGGCCGCGGCGCGCCGCAGGGGCCGCTCACCGAGGACCTGCCGACAGGCCGAGCACACGGTGCGCTCGATCTCGTACGGGACCCCAGCTTGCTGGCTCAAGGCGTGCGTCGTGACAGCCTTGTGCCTGTGCAGCGGGCGTTTCCGATGCAGAGAGACGGTCATTCCGCTCCTTAGGTTAATGATGTTTCGTGGTCTTGCAAGTGCCTAAAAGGTGACAAACCGGTGCAATCTTCGTAGCCACCGATCGATGAGAACCGGCGCTACGGTTGTCTTCGTGCGAATCATCATGTTCGGATCGGTTGTCGCGCTCCTCGCGGGTTGTGGTTCGCACGCGACCTCATCTGTTCAGTCAGACGTCGCCCGGAGCGAAAAGACGGTGAGCAGCGGGCCGCGTCGTTGCGAGACGGGCTCCGTCCGGACAGTCGGAAGCTCGCAGCGGAGCCTCGCGGCCGTCGTGACGAGCCGCGCGACGGCCTACCGCAGCCCGGGCCGGCGCCCGTTCGCCCGCTTCGGCCGGCTGAACGTCAACGGCGTCCCCACCGTCTTCGGAGTGCTCGCGCAGCGGATCGATCGTCGGTGCACCGCGACCTGGTACCGCGTCCAGTTGCCGCTGAAGCCGAATGGCGTCACCGGCTGGGTTCGGGCGCGCGACGTCACGGTCGCCGCAGTCGCGACGCGGATCGAGGTCGACCTCTCCCGCCGCCTCGTCACGTTGTTCCGGCGCGGAAAGCCGGTGCTGCGCACGACGGCCGCGATCGGGAGCAGCGCGACGCCGACACCGATCGGGCGCTTCTACGTCAACCAACGGCTCGTGCCGGCCGACCCGGGGGGCCCGTTCGGGCCTGGCGCGATCGGGATCTCAGCCTTCTCCGAGGTGCTGACGGGTTGGGCACAGGGCGGCCCGGTCGCGATCCACGGGACGAATCGCCCCGAGTTGATCGGCCAGCCGGTCTCGAACGGGTGCATCCGCGTCGCCAACCGCGACCTGCGCCGCCTGTTCGACGCGACCGTGTCCGGCACTCCTGTCGTCGTCCACCCCTAAGAACTCATTTCAAAATGAGCGGTGTGCCGACCGTCATCCTGATTCGAGCTCGAAAGCGGGGCGTAGGAT
Source organism: Gaiellaceae bacterium (assembly GCA_046596415.1). Classification (GTDB taxonomy): domain Bacteria; phylum Actinomycetota; class Thermoleophilia; order Gaiellales; family Gaiellaceae; genus JBKJML01. The sequence goes on from JBKJML010000284.1 coordinate 1,224, forward strand.
CTTCATCCCCGGGCAAGGAAGAGTTCATCCCCGGGAAAAGGAGACGAGAAAATGGCCGGCTCGAATCAGAAGGATCTGCTCACGCGCCTCGCCGATGCCGGCGAGGAGGCATTGCACAAGGTGGCTGAGATGCCGGGCGCGGCGCGCCTGGCAGAGGTCACGAACACGCTCCGCACGCGCACGGACGAGATCCAGAAGCGCCTGCGGGGGCTCGAGGCGCTCGAGGGCCGTGTCGTGAAGCTCGAGCAGCGGATCACCGCGCTCGAGGGGCCGAAGAAGGCGCCCGCGATGAAGGCTCCGGCGGCGAAGAAGCCGGCTGCCAGGAAGCCGGCCGTGAGGAAGCCTGCCTAGAGCGGGTCGGCGGGCACGCGGACGCGTAGCGCGTCGCGCACGATCTCGAACCGCACCGGCGTCGTCCCAGGCTGCTCACCGTCGAGCTCGATCGGCAACGGCTCGTCGGCGTCGATCGTGACCGTTGAGCCGCGCAGGAGTTCTGCCTTCGGGTGCGGCAGGTGCTTGCCCCAGTACGTCTTCGGCAGCGTCAGCAACAGGTCGCGCTTCGTCAGGTCGCCGATCGTCAGGACGTCGAAGAGGCCGTCGTCGGGTTGCGCGTCCGGGCAGATGATCATCCCACCGCCGAACGTACGGCCGTTCGCGACGACGACATCGTGCATCCGGCCGCCGCGGATCTCGTCGTCGACGGAGAGGCGGATGTCAGAGCTCCGCCAGCCGGAGAAGACCGCGAGCGTCGCGAAGAGGTAGGAGATCTTGCCGCCGAGCACCTTCGTCGTCTTGTTCGCGCGCTGCGCGATCGCTCCGCTCATCCCGGCCGAGGCGACGTTCGCGAACCAGCCCAGCGCCTCGGAGCCGTCCCAGGCGCGATAGACGACCCGCCCGAGGTCGATCGAGCGTGGCTTCCCGGTTAGCGCCACCTCGATTGCACCCTCGAGTGAGTGCGGGATGTCGTAGGTGCGGACGAAGTCCCAGCCGGTGCCGCGTGCAAGGACGGCGATCTCCGCGCCCTCCTCGCCGGCGATCCCTGATGCGACCTCGTTCACCGAGCCGTCGCCGCCGACGACGACGAGGAGCTTTGCGCCCCCTGCGACCGCCTGCCGCGCGAGGTCGGTGAGGTGGCCGGGCCGCTCCGAGAAGAGTGTGTCGCCCTCCAGGCCCTTGCCCGCGGCGAGGTGCGCGATCTCGGGCCAGCGCTTTCCGGTCGAGCCGTTGGCCGACGCGGGGTTGACGAGGAAGACGGTGTCGCTAATGGCCGGCGACTGCGGTCGCGAGCGCGACGCGCGTCATGCGGTCGACCGCCGCGCGCATCTCTTCGTCGGTGACGCGCTTGAACTCGCCCTCGACGATGATGTCGCTCACGATCAGCAGGCAGCCCGTCTGGACGCCCTTGAGGGCGCCGACGGTGAAGAGGGCCGCTGCTTCCATCTCGACCGCGAGGACGCCGCGGTTCGACCAGCGCTCGTACTGCCCGGCGTCCGGGTTGTAGAAGAGGTCGCTCGAGACGATCGGGCCGACGTGGACGTCCTGGCCCAGCTCCTTCGCGACGTGGACGGCGCCGTGGATCAGCTCCCAGCTCGCGGTCGGACAATGGGGCTCGTTCCCGACGAGGTGCATTGCGGTCGAGTCGGCGGGGACGGCGGAGATCGCGACGATCATGTCGCCGAGCGCATGGTGCGCCTGGAGGCCGCCGCAGGTGCCGACGCGGAGCAGCTTCTTGACCCCGAGCTGGATCAGCTCCTCGAAGACGATCGTCGCTCCGGGGCAGCCCATGCCGGTGCCCTGGACGGAGACCGGCTTGCCTTCCCACTCACCCGTGTAGCCGAGCAGACCGCGCTCGGCGTTCCGCTGGACGGCGTTGTCGAGGTAGGTCTCGGCGATGTACTTGGCACGCAGCGGATCGCCTGGAAGCAGGCACGCTTCGGCGTACTCGCCGGGCTGTGCGGTGACGTGGATCGGCATGCGGGCAACCCTATAGGGCAGGATCGGCCTGTGACGCAGCCGCTCGAGCCGTCGCTCCGGCAGATCCTCGCGTTCTGCGCGGAGGACCCAGTGGAGCGAGTCTTCCTCGAGGATGTGGCCCGGCGCGGCCTCGGCCGCTTCTCCGCGCTCGAGGCCGGCGGGCGGTTGACGGCGCTCTGCCACGTCGGGGCGAACGTCGTTCCCTCGGGTCAGGCCTGTGGAGCGTTCGCTCGCGTCGTCACCGGTTCCGGGGCCCGGATGCTGATCGGCGAAGAGCGGGCGGTCGGGGAGTTGTGGGCGGCGGCGGCGGCGCGCCTGCCGCCGCCGCGCGAGGATCGGCCTCGGCAGCCCGTCTACGTGCTCGATCAACCACCGACCGCGTGCGACACCGGCCTGCGCGCGGCGACGCTCGCCGATCTGGAGCTGCTCCTGCCAGCCTGCGCGAACGCCCACGAGGAGGAGCTCGGGCTCGATCCGCTCCACCGCGACCCGGACGGCTTTCGTTGGCGGACGCGGGCGCAGATCGACGAGGGCCGGTCGTGGCTCTGGGAGGAGGACGGTGTGATTCTCTTCAAGGCGGAGGCCTCTGCCTGGACGCCGCACGCGGTGCAGCTCCAGCAGGTCTGGACCGACCCCCCCGCGCGCGGGCGTGGCAACGCGAGCCGCGCGCTTCGCGACCTCTGCCGGCTGCTCCTCGAGCGGACGCCGACCGTGTGCCTCTTCGTCCGCCCCGAGAACGAGCCGGCGTTGCGTCTGTACGAGGCGATCGGGATGCGCCACGTCCTGAACTACCGCAGCGTGCTCCTGTGAGGATGCTCGTCCTCGCCCGTCACGCGGAGTCTGAGTTCAGCGTGCTGGAGCGGCTCAACGGCGATGCCTCGGTCGAAGTGCGGCTGACCGAGGCCGGGCGCGGACAGGCCCGAGCGCTCGGCGAGGCCGCCGGGCCGGTCGACCTCGTGGCGCACACCGAGTTCTTGCGGACGCGCGAGACGGCGGAGCTGGCCTGGCCCGGGGTTCCGCTACTCGAGGTACCCGAGCTGAACGAGTTCTCCTTCGGGCGCTTCGAGGGAACCCGGTGGGCCGATGGTTTCGACGACTGGATCCTCACCTCGACCCCCTTTGACAGCGTTCCGGGCGGCGGCGAGAGCCGCGTCGCGGCGGTGCAGCGGTTCGTCCGCGGCTACCGGCGGCTGCTCGACCGCCCAGAGGAGAGGATCGCGCTCGTCGCCCACGGCGCGCCCGTCCGGTACGCGCTCCTCGCGCTCGACCGCAAGCCGCCCGCGCCCCTGCTCGAGGGAGTCGACCCGGCGAAACCCTTCACGATCGAGACAGAGCGGCTCATCCAGGCAGTCGGGGTGCTCGAAGCGTGGGCCGCGGCACCCGCCTGGTAGGGCACACTAAAGCGATGTTGCTGCGGATTGAATCCTTTATTCGCGACCAGGGCCTGATCGAGCCGGGCGGCGAGGTCGTCTGCCTCGTCTCAGGCGGCGCCGACTCGACCTGCCTCTGGCACGCGCTCGGGGCGCTCGGCTACCGCGTCTCCGCGCTCCACGTCGCGCACGACCTGAGGGGTGACGAGTCCGCCGAGGACGCCCGCCACTGCGCTGCGCAGCTCGACGCGACGATCGTCGAAGCGCCAAGTGGCTCAGAGCCACAAGGCTCCTCGGAGGCGGCGCTGCGACGGCTCCGCTACCGCGCGACCGAGGGCCTCGGTCTCCGCGCCACGGGCCACACCGCCTCCGACCAGGTCGAATCGGCCCTGCTCGGCCTGGTCGCCTCCGGCACGCCGCAGGTGATCAAGTCGCGGCGCGAGGACGGGGTCGTCCGGCCGCTGCTGCCGCTCTGGCGCCAGGAGACCGAGGCATATTGCCGCGAACACCGACTGGCGTTTCGGCTCGACTCGTCGAACCCCGGCACCAAGCGCGGCCTGATCCGCGACGAGCTCCTGCCGCTGCTCGAGCGGCTCGACCCACGCGCCCGCACGAGTCTCCTCTCGCTCGCCACGAGAACCGAGCCACGCCTCCCGCGAGCCCTGGAGCGCTCGCTCGCCGAGCTGCTCGCTTCGAGCGCCGGGACGAAGCGCCGCGACCTCGGCGGCGGGGTCAGAGCGGTGCGCGAGTACGACACGCTCCGTCTCGAGGGCGAGGTCACCTGGGGCCCCTGGACGATCAGCTCCGACGAGGAGGGGCTCGAAGTACGCTCGCGGCGTCCCGGCGACAGGCTCGCGGGCCGCTCGCGGAAGCTCCAGGACGTGCTCGTCGATGCGAAGGTACCGCGCTCGGAGCGCGACGACTGGCCGATCGTCGTCCGCGGTGGCGACGTTGTCGCTGTCCCAGGGCTCGTCGAGGCGCCCGGTGTCCTCGCCACGAGGAAGGCCACGTGAGCAGCGAGGCGCTCCCGTACGGGGTCGGCAAGATCCTGATCGACGAGACGTCGCTCAAGGCGCGGGTCGGCGCCCTCTCGGCCGAGATCTCACGTGACTACGAGGGACGTGACCTGCTGCTCGTCGGCGTGCTCAAGGGAGCCGTGTTCTTCATGGCCGATCTGATGCGCGGCCTCGACGTGCCGTGTGAGATCGACTTCATGGCGATCTCGAGCTACGGGGCAGCCACCGACTCGTCCGGGGTGGTGCGAATCCTCAAAGATCTCGACATCAACATCTCCGGCCGCGACGTGCTCGTCGTCGAGGACATCATCGACTCGGGGCTGACGCTCTCGTATCTGATGCGCAGCCTGCGGGCCCGCAAGCCGGCAACGCTCGAGATCTGCGCGCTCCTCACGAAGCCGGAGCGGCGTGAGGTCGAGGTGCCCGTCCGCTACGTCGGCTTCGAGATCCCGAACGAGTTCGTGATCGGCTACGGCCTCGACTTCGCCGAGCGCTACCGCAACCTGCCGTACGTCGCGGTGCTCCACCCGGACCTGATCCCGCCGCATTAGAACCGCTGACAGCCCGTCGGCGAAACAGTTGCGACGGGGGTTTGACGGTAGCTGTACTGCTACCCTGCCTCCCTAGGATCCCCTGGTGAATCGTTTTTTCCGCAGCGCGCTTTTCCCTCTCATCGTCATCGTGCTGCTCGTGTACCTCGCGAGCCAGACGCTGATTCCTCGGCGTGCCGACGAGAAGAAGCTCACGTACTCCGGCCTGATCAACCAGGTCGAGGACGGCAACGTGAACGAGGTGCTGTTCACGCCGGGCAAGCGCCTGATCACGGCCACGCTGGCCGGCGGCGACAAAGTCAAGGTGAACTACCCGAGCGACGAGTCGCAGATCCGCTTCCAGGCGCTGCTGCAGAAGGAGAACGTCACCTTCGACTCCAAGGGCGTCGGCGGCTTCTCGCTCGGCTCGCTCCTGATCTCACTGCTGCCGTTCGGCCTGCTGATCATCTTCTGGATCTTCATGATGAACCAGGTTCAAGGCGGCGGCTCGAAGGTGATGAGCTTCGGCAAGAGCCGCGCCAAGCGGATGACCCCCGACTCACCGAAGACATCCTTCAAGGATGTCGCCGGCGTGGACGAGGCGGTCGAGGAGTTGCACGAGATCAAGGAGTTCCTCGAGAACCCGAAGAAGTTCCAGGCGCTCGGCGCCCGGATCCCGAAGGGGGTGCTGCTCTACGGGCCTCCCGGCACCGGCAAGACGCTGCTCGCGCGCGCCGTCGCCGGCGAAGCCGGAGTACCCTTCTTCTCGATCTCCGGCTCCGAGTTCGTCGAGATGTTCGTCGGCGTCGGCGCCTCGCGCGTCCGTGACCTGTTCGAGCAGGCGAAGCAGGCGTCGCCGTGCATCATCTTCATCGACGAGATCGACGCAGTCGGCCGCCACCGCGGCGCCGGCATGGGCGGCGGCCACGACGAGCGTGAGCAGACACTGAACCAGCTCCTCGTCGAGATGGACGGCTTCGAGATGAAGGACAACGTGATCCTCGTCGCCGCCACGAACCGCCCCGACATCCTCGACCCGGCGCTGCTGCGCCCGGGCCGCTTCGACCGCCAGATCGTGGTCGACCGCCCCGACCGCGCGGGCCGCCGCAAGATCCTCGAGGTGCATTCCAAGGGCAAGCCGCTCGCACCCGAGATAGACCTCGACACGCTCGCCGCCGGCACCCCAGGCTTCACGGGGGCCGACCTGGCGAACCTGATCAACGAGGCGGCTCTGCTCTCGGCGCGCCGCGGCCGCAAGACCGTCGGGCAGGACGAGCTGGAGGAAGGGATCATGCGCGTGATCGCGGGGCCTGAGAAGAAGGCCCGCCTGCTCTCGGAGAAGGAGCGGAAGATCACGGCCTACCACGAGATGGGCCATGCGATCGTCGGCAACTTCCTCGAGCACACGAACCCGGTACACAAGATCACCATCGTCAGCCGTGGCCAGGCGCTCGGCCTCACGATCTCGCTGCCGACCGAGGATCGCTACCTGACGACTAAGTCGTCGCTGATGGACGACCTGGCGATGACGCTCGGCGGCCGCGCGGCAGAGGAGCTCGTCTTCCACGAGGTCACGACCGGCGCCGCAAACGACATCGAGAAGGTCACCGCGACCGCGAAGCACATGATCATGCGCTACGGGATGAGCGAGAAGCTCGGCCCGCGCCTGCTCGGCCGTAACCACGACCAGCCGTTCCTCGGCCGCGAGATGGGCGCCGAGCCCGACTACTCCGACGAGATCGCCCGCGAGATCGATGATGAGATCCGGCGCGTGATCGAGGAGGCGCACGAGAGCGCCCACCGGGTGCTGCGCGAGCACATGGAGGAGCTGCACCGGCTGTCGGCGATCCTGATCGAGCGCGAGACGATCGACAAGGATCAGTTCGAGCGGCTCCTCGCCGGCGAGTCCGACCAGACCGTCTTCCCCGACGAGGAAGAGAAGGAACCGGTCGAGGCGCCCGCGGAGGGCCCCGCCCGCAAGCCCGCGCCGAAGCCTCAGCCGCGCACCGTTCCGGGCGTCTCGATGCAGCCGCCGCCGCCCGAAGGCGCAGCGGGCTAGATCTCGCCGACGCCAAGTGGCTAGGCGGCGAGGAGCACCAGGCCGGCCGCGAGTCCCACGGCGATCGCGGCGGTGGCGATCCACGGGTGCCCGAGGATCCCGGCCGCACGCAGAGCGAGCGCGGTGAGCAGCCCGAGCACCGCAAGCGCGACGAGGACGACACCGAGCAGGAACATCAGGCTCTCCTTTCGTCGGCGGTCGGCTCACGCGCCGGTGGCTGCGGCTCGTCGGCCTCCGTCGCGGGCACGGGCGCCGGGCGCAGGAGCGAGGCCCCGACCGCGACGGCAAGCGTCACGACGATCACCGCGAGGGAGACGAACACCGACACCTTGTAGAGATCGGCGAGCGTCATCTTCAGGCCGACGAAGACGAGCACGGCCGCCAGGCCGACGTTCAGGTAGCGGAACCGGCCCATCATCCCGGCGAGCACGAAGTAGAGCGCGGCGAGGCCGAGCAGCGAGAAGGCGTTCGCGGCGTAGACGATGAACGTGTCGCGGGTGATCGCGAAGATCGCCGGGATCGAGTCGACCGCGAAGACGACGTCG
>JBKJML010000032.1:0-3081 GCA_046596415.1 Gaiellaceae bacterium
TCGGCGCCGAAGGCCTGGGCGGCGTCCTCGACGATCGGCAGGCCGAGCTTCGCGAGCTCGGGGAGCGATGCCGGGCGGCCGAAGAGGTGGACGGGCATGATCGCCTTCGTCTTCGGCGTGATCCGCGCGGCGACATCCTCGACGTCGAGGTTCAGCGTCACCGGCTCGATGTCAGCGAAGACCGGTGTCGCGCCCGCGCGGCAGATCGCCTCGGCGGTCGCGTAGAAGGTGAACGAGGGGCAGATCACCTCGTCGCCGCGTCCGATGCCCATCGCCTCGAGCGAGAGGACGAGCGCGTCGGTGCCGTTGGCGACGCCGATCGCGTGCGGGACGCCGAGGTATGCAGCTGCCTCCTCCTCGAACGCCTCGACCTCGGGGCCGAAGATGAAGCGGCCCGAGTCGAGCACCTGGGCGAAGCGCTCCTTCAGCTCCGGGATGAAGGGCGCGTACTGCGCCTTGACGTCGACGAGTGGGATGCCCATAGCGGCGGTCCAGTCTAGCGAGGCTCGGGCGAGGCCCGGCGACGCTTCACGAGCTTCCACGCGAGCAACGCGATCCCTGCCAGAACGAGCGCTGCGATCGCGTAGTCGGCGAAACGGAACGCATGGTGGAACCGCTCCCAGCTCGACCCTAGCCCCCAGCCGACGCCGGCGAGCGCGAAGCACCAGATCGCGGAGCCGAGGAGCGTCAAGGACGTGTATGCGTCGAGCCGGAGGCGGAAGACCCCGGCCGGGATCGAGATGAACGACCGCACGACCGGCGTCACGCGGCCGAGGAAGTTCGCCCACGACCCGTAGCGGTCGAACCACGCCTCGGCGCGGTCGAGCTTGCCGGCGTCGAGGTGGAAGAGGCGACCGCGACGCTCGAGGAACGGGCGACCGCCGTAGGCGCCGATCCCCCACCCGGCGACCGCGCCGACCGTGTAGCCGATCGTGCCGGCGAGCGCCATCGCAAGATAGGCGGACAGGCCAGCTGAGATCCGGCCGAAGCCGACGAGGTAGACGCCGTGCCCGGCGATCGCTCCCGAGGCGAGCGCTCCCGCGTAAACCATCACGAGCTCGCTCGCGGCGGGAAAGACGGCGTCGAGCGCCATCAACAGGAAGACCGCGTAGAGCCCGTGGTCGCCGATCGCGTTCGTGATCGGGTCGAGGATGGAAGCGACCGGCACGGCCGCCGAGTTTACTTGCGCCCGGGTTTCGGCTTCTTCACAGGCGCCGCCCGCAGCACCGACACGCTCCTCGTCAGCTCGACCGTGCCGAGCGCGCTTCGCGCCGAGACGCGGACGAGATAGGTACCCGAGTAGGCCCAGGCCTTGCCGCCGATCGTGCTGCCGTCCCAGTCGATCGCGATCTTGCCCACCGGCCAGGGGCGCGACGTGAGCGTCCGGACGCGCACGCCGGCCCTCGACTCGATCGTGACGGTGACCCGCGCCGCACGCGTGAGCGTGGCGCCGATCCGCAACGCCTGCTTGCCACCGGGCCGCACGACGAAGCGGCGAAAGGCCGACCTCGTCGTGAGGTACCCGAGCGTGTTGTCCACCGTGAACGGCTGACGGTCGGTCGAGGCCTGTCCCTGGTCGTCGACGCTCGTCACCGAGAGGCGCCAGCGACCCTCCTGGAGCACCTCGTTCTGACCCGGTCTCACCGCAGCCTTCTTGCCGGCGGGCGCACTGACCGGCGGCGGCGGAGGGTCGGTGCCGGGCAGCGGGGGCGGCGGCAAGGGTGGCGGCGGAAACGCGACCTTGTAGCTACCGGGCGCCCGCTCGGCGTCCTCCGTCCAGACGACGCTTCCGTCGGGAGCGGTGAGCGTGGCCGTGACGCTCGAGAGCCGGACGAGCTTGTAGGAGAGCTGCTGGGCCTCGGCGATGCCGTCGCCGTTCGGCGAGACGACTCGCTCGGCGGGCGGAGCCGCCACGACGCCGTAGTACATCAGCATCAGCGCGGTCGAGATCTGGCGCTCGCCGCCCGGATCGGAGGGGCGGTTCAGGAGCCGGCCGTCGAAAGCGAGCGTCGAGGAGCCGCCGGCGTCGAGCGCCGACGCCGAGACGGCCCCGAGCCGGTCCAGCGTCTGTGCGAGCTCGAAGTTCGTCATCCCGGCGCTGTAACCCGCCTGTCTGCCGTCGGTCACGACGAGGAGGATCCGACCGTCGGCGAGCTGGCCGACGGCCGTGCGGGGGTTCCGCGGCACCAGTTGGCTGTCGGTGAAAGCCTCGTTCGCGCGGAAGACCGGCCCGCCGTCTCGAACGATCACCGGGCCGCCACCGACCGCGTTCGCGATCGTCGACCAGTCGGGCTTGAAGATGAGGCGCAGAGTTGCCTCGACTCCGACCGGTGCCTCCTCGGTGAGCCGCTGGCCGGCGGTGCCTCGGGCGACAAGGACAGCGCCGCCCAGCGGAATCGCGGTGCCGCCGCTGCCGCGCAGGGCCTGGACGACAGGCCCGGTGAGATCGGTGTTGGGCGTTGTCGCGGGAAGCGGCGCGATCACGGCTTCGGCGACACCCGCCAGCCTCGGCGTCGCCGTCCCGTATGCCCTCGTGAACAGCGAGATGCCGTTCGGGCCTGGCGGCTCGTTGAGGTCGTTCAGCGTCCGGCGCTGCCCGATCCCGCGCCAGGTGCCGAAGAAGGAAACGCGGCGCACGTCGAGCGTGCCGTCGTCACTGACACCGACGCTCGAGCGCGCACCGAAGGGCGGGTTCTCGACGATCCGGTCACGCATCAGGATCCCGCTCGGGCGGCCCGTCGCCAGCGTGAAGAGGTCGCCGTTGACCCCGACCATCGAGGCGGTCGGCGCGAGCCGCTTCTGGATCGAGGTGACGGTCTCGCGGCCGGTGATCGTCTCGTTCGAGAGCACCGGCCTCAGCGCGTAGAGGCCGACCGGCCGCGGCCCGGTGACGACGTGAAGGGCAACGGGGCCGTGCGACGTGAACTGGACGCCAGTCTCCAGGGTGACGCCCGGCAGCAGTGTCTTGCGCGCGGCGACGCCTGCCGGCGCGGCAAGAAGCGCACAGACGACGCATGCGATGAGCGAAAGGCGAAGCACGACCCGCCTCCGAGGGTACCCCAGGCACTCGCAGGAGCCGGG
>JBKJML010000207.1:0-2765 GCA_046596415.1 Gaiellaceae bacterium
CCTCGCCGTGGGCGCCCTCGTGATCGATCAGGGAACCATTCGCGTCGGCGACACGCTGAGAGCAAATCAATAGATACCGGGCTACGCGGGCGCTGGGGTCACAACCCAACCGTGGGCCAGCGTGCGGGAATGTCACCCGACGGCTCCGTAGTGTGACGCCGTGCCTCATCCCATCCGCTACGCGATCCTCGATCACGCAACAGACGAGACGACGCTCTGGGAACTGACGTGGGGACTTGAGATGCACAGGTCACTCGACGCAGTCGCGCGCCGTCAGCGACGCAGGGCGCAGCGCGGTCATCGACTTCCTACTGCACTAGCGGGCTATGGTGTCGAACCCGTAGAAGCGGTCGCTAACCGCGGATGCGGCGACGCCGCACTACGACTGCACCGGAGGCGACCAACGGCACCGCCATCGCGAGGCTCAGCCCGCCTGCGAGGTGGGCGTCTATCCGCTGTCCAGCGATCATGACGTGTGTAGGGCCATGCCCGTCACCGTCGTAGAGAAGGGCAAAGACGCCGTAGAGCGCGAGCAGAGCGCCGACCGCGAACAAGAGGAAGGCGATCAGGTACCAAACGTGACTCAAGCGGATCGTCACACCATTCCTACGGCACCGCCGAGCATTCCGCCAGAAAGGATATGCGCGGGAGGTCGCCCGCGAGCGGGTTCAGCGGGTGACGAGATGCGTCACGGGAACGGAGAAGCGCTCTCGTGCCTCCTCACCAAGCCCGGCCTCGAGCCACGTCGCCTTCTTGTCCGGCGCCGTCAGCACGACGATCTCGTCGGCGGGGAACATCCGCAGCGCGTCTTCGATCGCCTGCAGCGGATCGACGTCGCCGACGTGCGCCTCGACCTGCTCGCTCGGCACCGCCTCGGAGGCGGCCTCGGCGCGCTCGGCTGCGTCGGTGCGCGCGTCGTCCTCTGCGTTTGTCAGCCGGTCGAGCCAGGAGATCTTCGAGGCGGGCGCGATCACGTATACCTCCGCGTCCTCACCAGCGTGCGCCCGTACGACCGACTCCACCTCCGCCTCGGGCGCAGCGGACGTGGTCACGACGAGAACTCGGCGAGCCATCACCGCCTTGTCTCTCCGACCCACCGATGCGCGAAACAGACGAAATCCGCCCGTCGATCGCCAAACCCACCAGAGGGGACGTTCGGAACGCACTGGCATGGGCCAGTGTTCGGGAATGAAGCCTGACGGCGAGGCTTAACGGCGTCGCTCACGGGACGCCCACACGTAGGTGCCAAGAACGCATCCGGTGAGCGCCAGTGCTACACCGAGCCCGATAGTGAGCGCCCCACGCACACCGAGCGCGTAGCCGACGCCCAATCCGACCAGGAGGGGGACGCTGATACACAGCGAGAGGACAAGCGGTCGGACAACAAGGTGGCGCGTCCACTGCGCGTAGTCCGACGGATCCCAGCCCTCGTTACCCCAGGCGCGACCGAACGCGTCCGTGATCGAGCGGCGCATGGATGCTGTATTCCCGAGTCCGCGGCATCCCACACCGCACCCTGCGCCAGAGTTCGCGAATGACGCCCGAGCGACGCCGCTAGTCCGGCTCAAATAGATCGAAGGCCCACCGAGTGAGGAAGTCGTGGATCGTCCTCAGGGAGCTGACGTAGTGAAGGTGCTCGCTGCTCTCGAAAACGTAGAGGCCGTGCTCATTCAAAGTGACCTTAGCCCACTCACCCTGCCGCGCCTCTTCGAGACGCTCGACCCGGAGCGACTGCCCTTGAGATCGTAGATCGCCCATGAACTCGAAGAGCGCATCTTCGGACGGGTCGTCGTACACCTCGCCCGCCGGATCCGTGGCGCGCAGGATTGGCTCGGACACGTGCTCAGCCTAGCTCGGGCGCGTGGGCTGTTCCCTGGGCCAGCGTTCAGGAATGTCACCCGAGGATTCTCTCCGAGCGAAGCGCCCGATGAGTTCTTGGCATCGGCGAGTGTTTGGTAGAAGGGTTCACGACCAGGGAGCCAGGTCGGTGACAGAGCTAGCTGCAGAGGGAGGGCCCATGACGTCATACCAGAGCAAGGCGAGTAACCGCGTGCTCGCGGGAATGTGTCGGTGCCGGGCGGTTCGCTACGAGGTCTCGGATGCATTCCTGTACGCGGCGAACTGTCACTGCTCGGAATGCCGAGCAGCGACCGGCTCTGCCTTCAAGGCGTTCGCCGGTATCGAGCGGGACAAACTCACAATCACGGAGGGGTTGGACAGCATCGCCGTCTTCGGAGAGGAAGACCTCAACGACACGCGCTGCAGGACGTGCGGATCCTTCCTCTTCTCTGTGGTGCGGGACGGCGCGTTTGTGCACGTCGCCATGGGGTCGCTGATAGAGGCTCCCACCATCCGCCCGACAAGCCACATCTTCGTCGGCTCCAAGGCGGCGTGGTTCGGGATCACCGACGACCTGCCGCAGTTCGACGAGTACGCGATCTAGCCGTCCCCTGCGCCAGCGTCCCGGAATGACGCCTGAGCGGAGCTTCGCGTGCAACCCGAGCCGGGTGGGCGCTTCGCTTCTGCGTCAAGCAGGGGGCCTATGTCTCCAGACGACTAGGGCGCTGCTGCGGCTGAGAGCGCGTACAGGTTCCAGCTTTGCGGGATCCCCTTGAGCTGGTGCTCGCCCCGACCCTCGAAGGTGAGGTCGGAGCCGGCGACGAGATCTTTGACGGTACTCGAGACGAGAACCTCGCCTGGAGCGGCAAGGGACGAGATGCGGGCGGCGATCGAGACTGCGATCCCTGCGACCTTGCCGTCGGCGA
>JBKJML010000127.1:0-5690 GCA_046596415.1 Gaiellaceae bacterium
CAGATCGACGCCGAGACCGCGCGGGCGCTCGAGCAGATCCGGCAGGAGGTCGCCGAGCTGTCGGTCGTCGCCGCGGAGAAGATCCTGGGCAAGACGATCGACCGCGACGACCAGCGCCGCCTGATCGACGAGGCACTCGGCGAGCTCGACTTCTCGGTGCTGGAGCGAGAGCGGAGCTAGCGTGGCCGTCGCCCACCGCATCTACGCGCGGGCCCTCTTCGAGGCCGCGCACGAGCAGGGACGCCTCGCCGAGGTGAACCGCGACCTCGGCGACTTCGCCGCTGCTGCGGCGTCGACGCCGGAGCTGCGCAGCCTGCTCACGAATCCCGACCTCGACCCGCGGGCGCGTCGTGCAGCACTCGAAGACGTCCTGGACGGCGCCGACGAGCTCGTACGGAACTTCGTCCTGCTGATCACCGAGAAGGGTCGCGCCTCGCAGGTGGAGGAGATGCACCGCGAGCTCGAGCGGCTTGTTGCACTCGAGGAGCGACGGCTGACCGTCGAGCTGACCACCGCCTTCGAGCTCTCCGACGACGAAGCCTCATCCATTCTGAAGACGATCGAGGACGCCTCCGGCCGGAAGGTGGAGGCGACCCGCAAGGTCGATCCTGCACTGATCGGCGGGGTCGTCCTCCAGGCCGGTTCGCTGCGCGTTGACGCGAGCGTCCGCGGCCGTCTTGAACGTCTACGCCACGAGCTTGTGACAAGGAGCTGACGCTGAAGTGAAACTGCGCCCCGAAGAGATCACCTCGATCCTGAAGTCCCGGATCGAGCAATACGACGTCGCGACCGACCTATCCGAGGTGGGCACAGTCCTGTCGGTCGGCGACGGCATCGCCCGCGCCCACGGGCTCGAGAACTGTGTCGCGCTCGAGCGGCTCGAGTTCGAGCATGGCGTGGTCGGCATCGCCTTCAACCTCGAAGAGGACAACGTCGGCGTCGCCCTGTTCGGCGAGTGGCAGAAGGTGAAGGAGGGCGAGCCCGTCCGCCGCACCGGGGCCGTCGTCAGCGTCCCCGTCGGCGAGGGACTGCTCGGCCGCGTCGTCGATCCGCTCGGGTCGCCGCTCGACGGGCAAGGCCCGATCGAGTCGTCCGAGAGCCGCCCGCTCGAGTTCAAGGCGCCGGGCGTCATCCAGCGCCAGCCCGTCAAGGAGCCGCTCCAGACCGGGATCAAGGCGATCGACTCGATGACGAACGTCGGCCGCGGCCAGCGCGAGCTCATCATCGGCGACCGCGGCACCGGCAAGACCGCCGTCGCGATCGACACGATCCTGAACCAGAAGGACACCGACGTGATCTGCATCTACGTCGCGATCGGCCAGAAGGGCTCGACCGTCGCGCAGGTGTACGAACGCCTGAAGGACGCCGGCGCGATGGAGTACACGATCATCGTCTCCGCCCCGGCGCAGGAGGCCGCACCGATCAAGTGGATGGCCCCGTTCGCGGGCGCCGCGATGGGTGAGTACTTCCTCTACAACGGCAAGCACGCCCTCGTCATCTACGACGACCTGACCAAGCATGCCGACGCCTACCGGCAGCTCTCGCTGCTGCTCCGCCGCCCGCCGGGCCGCGAGGCCTATCCGGGTGATGTCTTCTACCTCCACTCTCGGCTGCTCGAGCGCGCCTGCAAGCTGTCCGACGCGCTCGGCGGCGGCTCCCTGACGGCGCTCCCGATCATCGAGACGCAGGCCGGCGACATCGCCGCCTACATCCCGACGAACGTGATCTCGATCACCGACGGGCAGATCTTCCTCGAGTCGGACCTCTTCTACTCGGGCGTCCGCCCGGCGATCAACGTCGGCACCTCGGTGTCGCGCGTCGGCGGCGCCGCCCAGACCAAAGCGATGCGTCGCGTCGCTGGCCGCCTGCGCCTAGACCTCGCGCAGTACCGCGAGCTCGAGGCGTTCTCGCAGTTCGGCTCGGAGCTCGACCAGGCGACGCAGCAGGCGCTCGCGCGCGGCGAGCGAATGGTCGCGACGTTGAACCAGCCGCAGTACCAGCCGTGGCCCACCGAGGAGCAGGTCGTCGCGCTGTACGCCGGCGTGAACGGTTTCCTCGACGAGATCCCGACCGCCCAGGTGCCGCAATTCCACGACGAGCTCCGCGAGCACCTGCGCACCGAGGGGACGATCTACGGCGCGATCCGCGACACGGGCGAGCTGACCGACGAGACCGCCGCCTCGCTCGACGAGGAGCTGAAGAAGTTCACCAAGGGCTTCCGGGTCGAGGAGGAGCACGGGCTTCTCGCCTAGGTCATGGCTTCCACCCAGGACATCAAGCGGCGGGTCAAATCCGTCAAGAACACGAGCAAGATCACGAAGGCGATGGAGCTCGTGGCCGCCGCGAAGCTGCGGCGGGCCCAGGTGCGGATCGAGTCGATGCGCCCGTATGCCGACCGGATGCTCGAGCTGATGGGGGTGACCGCGCAGGCGAGCTCGTCCGTCCGCGGCCTGCCGCTGCTCGAGCGCCGCGCGGAGGTCAAGACGGTTGCGATCGTGCCGCTCACGGGTGACCGCGGCCTTGCCGGCGCGTTCAACGCGCAGGTTGTTCGGCGGGCCCTCCAGCTCGAGCACCGCCTGAGTGGCGAGGGGAAGGACGTGCAGTTCGTCGCCGTCGGCAAGAAGGGCCGCTCGACGCTCACCTTCCGTAACTACGAGCTCGTGGGCGAGTTCGTCGGCTTCACCGACGCGCCGCAGTACTCGGATGCGCAGTCGATCGCGCATCGGGTCGCCGAGCTCTACACCTCCGGTGAGGTCGACAGCGTCGTCGTCGTCTACAACAAGTTCGAGTCGGCCCTCGTCCAGCGGGTCGTCGAGCAGGAAGTACTGCCTCTCCCCGAGCTGCTGCTCGACAAGGCCGCGACAGAGGAGCAGGAGGACGAGGCGATGCGTGGCGACTTCATCTTCGAGCCGGAGCCGGAGGAGATCCTCCAGCGCCTGCTGCCCGTCTACCTCGCGACCGAGCTGTACCGCTCGCTGCTCGAGTCGGCAGCATCGGAGCAGGGCGCCCGGATGACCGCGATGCGGAACGCCTCCAAGAACGCTGGCGAGCTGATCGACCGGCTGACGCTCGCGATGAACCGGGCACGGCAGGCCGAGATCACCCAGGAGATCCTCGAGGTCGTGGCGGGCGCCGAGGCGCTCTCCTAACACTTCCCTCACGTCGTCGTCTAAGCTCCCGAACCGATGCCGAAGAGCGATCACAAGCGCGGCGAGGTGCTCGGCACCGGCGCCGGCCTCGCAGCCAGCGTCGCCCTCGAAGCAGGGCCGGAGCTCGGCGAGGGGATCGACGCCGTCAAGGCGCGCGGCTACTGGGAGCAGGTGTGGATTCGTCTCCGGCGCGACAAGGTCGCGATCGGCAGCGCGATCTTCATCGTCTTCCTCTTCCTGGCCTCGTTCGTCGGCTCGGTCATCGCCGAGAAGCTCCTCGGCCATGGCCCGAACGACCTCTTCTTCGACGGGGTCGACGAACGACTGATCCCGGTCGGGCCGATGAGCTACGTCACCGACCCGACCACCGGCGAGAAGGCGCTCCTGATCCTCGGGGCCGATTCGACACTTGGTCGAGACGAGTTCCTGCGGCTGCTCTACGGGGGCCGTGTCTCGCTCGAGGTCGCCATCCTGTCCACGATCGGCGCCATGTCGATCGGGGTGCTGCTGGGCGCGATCGCCGGCTACTTCCGTGGTTGGATCGACACGATCATCTCGCGCATCACCGAGGTGACGATGGCCTTTCCGGCGCTGCTCTTCATCATCGCGCTCGCCTCGACGGTCGGTGGTCGCCTCCACGCCGTCACCTTCGGCATCTTCGCCCCGGGCGTGATCACGCTCGTGCTCGTCTTCACCGTCTTCGGCTGGTTCTATCCGGCCCGCATCATCCGCGCCCAGGTGCTCTCGCTCCGCGAGAAGGAGTTCATCGAGGCCGCGCGCATGATCGGCTCGAGCGACGCCCGCATCATCCGCTCGCACCTCCTGCCGCACCTCGTCGCGCCGATCATCGTCTACTCGACGCTCGTCGTGGCCGGCTACGTGCTCGGCGAGGCAGGCCTGTCGTTCCTCGGGCTCGGAATCAAGCTGCCCACCGCGAGCTGGGGCAACCTGCTCTCCACGGCGCCGGAGTTCTATACGACGCAACCCTGGCTGATGGTGTGGCCGGGGCTCGCCGTATTGGCGACGACGCTGTCGTTCAACCTGCTCGGCGACGGCCTCCGCGACGCGTTCGACCCGCGCAGCTCCCTCTAGCGCCGCTTCCCCGGCCGGCGGGCTCCCGCCGGGCAGAGTCCGGCCTCCGCCCGCCTCGTGCGCCTGCGCGCACGGTGTAAAGGACCACGCTCGAGAGACAATTCTTCGTCCATTCCTTGTTTCTTAACCGAGGGCTAACTATTCTGCACCGGCTCCGTCTAAGGAGCTTGAGGATGCGTCTGCGTCTTGGTCTCTACAACGCGATTGGGGTCGCGGGAGGCCAGCTCATCGAAAGGAGTCACATGAAGAACAGGTTTTGGCTCTCGCTCGCCATGGCGGCGCTCGGGGCCTCCCTGCTCGTTGCCTCTGCTTTTGCCGGTGGTGCCGGTAATGCGGCATCGACGTCGAAGGCACAGTCCGAGGCCCGGGGCGGAACGCTGAGGATCGATTCCCGCAGCGATTTCGACTACATCGACCCGGCCCTTGCGTACTTCAGCCATTCGTGGCAGCTCGAAGACATCGTCGGCCTCCGGCTGCTCGGTTACCCCGATGTCGAGGGCGTTGCCGGTAGCCGTCTCATCGCAACCGGTGCTTCCGGGATGCCGCGCGTCTCGAACAGCGGCAAGACGTACGTGTTCACGATCCGCCCCGGCTTCAAGTTCAGCGACGGCACCTCGGTGACCGCGGCGAACTACGCCAAGGCGTTCTCGCGTGCGCTCGACCCGAAGATGCAGTCGCCTGCGTCGTCGTTCCTCGATGACGTCAAGAGCTACAAGGCGAGTGGTGGCACCTTCACAGTCGTTCTGAAGACGGTCGCTCCGGACTTCCTTGCCCGGATGACGATGCCGTTCTTCGGCGCGGTTCCGACGAGCCTGCCGAACATCCCGGAGGGCGTTCAGGCCCCGATGGTGTCGGCCGGTCCGTACTACGTGAAGGAGTGGACGCAGAAGCGCTCCGCCCTGATCGCACGGAACCCGCACTGGAAGAGCAACGCCGCTCCGTTCAACGTTCTGAAGCGGCCGGCGAACGTCGATGCGATCACGTACACGTTCGGCAACTCGCTGGACGCGACGAAGCTTCGCCTCGACAAGGGTGAGACGGACCTCGGCGGCATTCCCGCCACCGCGGCCGCCGCACTCGTGGAGCAGTACGGCCTGAACAAGGGTCGGTTCTTCCTCCGCAAGAACCTCGTGTTCTGGTACTTCAACCTCAACAACGAGGGCACCCTGTTCAAGGGCAACACGAAGCTTCGCCAGGCCTTCAACTATGCGATCGACCGGCCGCAGATCGTGCGTCAGCACGGGTACCTCGGTGGCGGCCGCACGGACCAGATCCTGCCGCCTGGCATGCCTGGCTTCCGTGACGCGGACGTCTACCCGATGTTCGGTGTCAACGCTGCTTCGCTGAAGAAGGCCAAGTCGCTCGCCGCGGGCAACCTCCGCAGCGGCAAGGCGATCCTGTACGAGTTCAACACGAGCCCGGGCCCGCAGATCGCCCAGATCGTGCAGT
>JBKJML010000179.1:0-3655 GCA_046596415.1 Gaiellaceae bacterium
GTCGGCGATCGAGCCGAAGCCGAGCTCGCCGGTCGCGCCGTAGACGAGCGCGGAGCCGAAGAGGAGCATGGCCGAGCCGAAGCTGCCGACGATCAGGTACTTGAGCCCGGCCTCGAGCGACTGCTCGCGGTCGGTGTCCATCGCGCAGAGGATGTAGAGGCAGAGCGAGAACCACTCGAGCCCGAGGAAGAGCGTCATCAGGTTTGACGCCGAGACGAAGAAGACCATCCCGGCTCCGGCGGCGGCCAGGAGCGCGTAGTACTCCCCGGCGTGCTCGCGGCGGCGCTCGCCCCACGAGACGAGAACGGCGATCGCCCCGGCGCCCGCGATGATGATCGCGGCGAGGGCAGCGAGCCGGTCGCGGCTCATCGACTCGGCGGTGATCGGCCCGCCGTCCGCGGAGCGGTCGAACAGGATCCCGGACAGGATCCCGGCGGCCACGAAGCCGCTGAAGCACCAGCAGGCGGCGAGCCCGCGTCGGGCGCCCTGGGGCCCGATCACCGAGCCGAGGAGCGCGAGCGTCATGCCGGCGAGGAGCGCGAGCACCGGCGCGAGTGCGAGCCAGTCGACGTGGGGCTTCACGAAGCTCACTTGAGCCCCGTTGTCACGGCGCGCTGCGCCTCGTCGTTCGGGAAGGAGCGGTCGCTGATCGACGCGGGCCAGACGGAGAGCGCGAGCAAGGTCGCGACGAGCGGCACGAGGAGCGCGAGCTCCGCCGGGTGCAGGTCGGGCACCTCGTCGCCGACCGCGGCGCCGCGATCGCGATGCAGCACGGCCGAGATGAGCCGCAGCACGTACATCGCGGCGAGCACGATCGCGGCAGCGCCGACGACCGCCCACGCCCAACCCTGGTCGAACACACCGGCGAGGATCAGGAACTCGCCCGCGAAGGTGGTCGAGCCGGGCACGGCCAGCGCGACGATCCCGGTCGTCATCAACATCGTGGCGAGCAGCGGCCGTCCCTTCGCGAGGCCGCCGAGGCGCGCGAGCTCGCCGGTCGCGGCGCGCCGCTCGACCATGCCTGCGATCAGGAACAGCGTCGCCGAGACGAGCCCGTGGTTGACCGCCTGGAGGACGGCGCCGTCGAGACCGAGGTCGTTGAAGGCGAAGAGGCCAAAGGTGATCAGCCCCATCTGGGCCAGCGAGGAGTAGGCGACGACGCCGCGGAAGTCGGGCGCCCGGAAGGCGAGCAACGAGCCGTAGACGAGCCCGATGCCGGCGAGGACGAGAATCGGCACGGCGAAGTCCTGGGCGGGCTCGGGGAACTTCGTGATCGCGATCCGCAGGAAGCCGAACACGGCGGCCTTCGAGACGACGCCGGAGAGAATCGCCGCCACCTCGGGGGTCGACTCGCGGTACGCATCGGGCAGCCAGCCGTGGAACGGGAAGAGCGGCGCCTTCACCGCGAAGGCGACGGCGAAGCCGAGGAAGACCCAGTAGCTGTCGCTCGTGCCGGAGTCGACGAGGTCGAAGGTGCCCTGTGAGAGGCCGAAGACGACGATCGAGGCCAGCATCAGCAGCGACCCGGCCATCGTGTAGATGACGAACTTCACGGTCGCTCCGGTGCGGCCGGCGCCGCCCCAGACGCCGATCAGGACGTAGAGCGGGATCAGCATCGCCTCGAAGAAGACGTAGAAGAGCAGCAGGTCCTGCGCGGTGAAGACGCCGACGATCGCGGCGATCAGGAAGAGCAGCAGGCCGAAGTAGGCGCGCGGCCGCTCGCGCCCCGACCAGAAGCCGTAGCCGATCGCGGCTGCCCCGACGACCACGGTGAGGCCGGCGAGCCACAGCGAGAAGCCGTAGAAGCCGACGTGATACGAGACGGAGAGGTCGGAGAGCCATGAGGTGCGGTCCTCGAGCTGGAGGCCGGTGGCCTCGAACTCGAAGCGTTGCAGCGTGCTGATCCAGAGGCCGACCTCGGCCAGCGCGACGAGGAACGCGAGCGATCCGGCCGCCCGGCCGGGGAGCGGCGTGAGCCAGACGAGCAGGGCGCCGGCCAGCGGGAGGAGGATCAGCGCGGTCGTCACGCTCAGCGCACCGACACGAAGACGACGACGAGGACGGCGACCGAGACTGCGATCGCGAGCGCATAGGAGCGCAGGTAGCCGGTCTGCGCGCGGCCGACGACGGTGCCGGCTTCTTGGGCGCCGAGCGTGACGCCGCGAATCGAGCCGCCGATCAGCGGCTCCTCGATCGTGCGCCGGAAAGCCCGCGCGACGAGCTCGGCAGGCCGGTAGAAGAGCCAGTCGTAGAGCTCGTCGAAGTAGAGCTTGTGCTGGAGGACGCGCTCGGCTGCGGCCGATCTCGGCACCGGCCGACTCTTTGCACCGTAGAGGACCCAGGCGAGCCCGAGGCCGGCAAGCCCGAGCCCGACGGCGGCGATCGAGGTGGCGAGATCCTGGAGCCCGGTCGGCTCGACGAGCGGCTCGGCCACCGGGTGCAGCCAGTCCGCGAAGGGATGCCAGATACCGGCGATCTGGAGCCAGCCGCCGATCACGGCGAGCACGGTCAGCACCAGCACCGGCGCGGTCATCGACCGGGGCCCCTCATCGTGACCGTGTGCGTGCTCGGCGACAAGCGGCGAGCGCGCGCCTTCGAAGACGATGAAGAAGAGCCGGAACGTGTAGAGGCCGGTGAGGAAAGCGCCGAGGAGCCCCGCTACAAAGAGAACCTGCCCGAATGAGCCTGCGGCGAGCGCCGAGGCAAGGATCGAGTCCTTCGAGAAGAAGCCCGAGAGCGGCGGGATGCCGACGAGCGCGAGCGAGCCGACGAGGAACGCGACGCGCGTGCGGGGCATGATCGTGCCGACGCCGCCCATCCGCCGGATGTCCTGCTCGCCCGCCAGGTGGTGGATCACAAGCCCGGCCGCCATGAAGAGGAGCGCCTTGAAGAAGGCGTGCGTCATCAGGTGGAAGATGCTGTTGCCGTAGGCGCCGAGCCCGGCGGCCATGAACATGTAGCCGATCTGGGACATCGTCGAATAGGCGATCACGCGCTTGATGTCGGTCTGGACGAGCGCGACGAGACCCGCCACGACGAGCGTGATCGCGCCGAGACCGGCGGCGAGGTCCTGCACGGTCGGCGCCAGCTCGAAGATGACGTGGGTTCGGACGAGCAGGTAGACGCCGGCGGTCACCATCGTCGCTGCGTGAATCAGCGCCGAGACGGGCGTCGGGCCTTCCATCGCGTCCGGGAGCCAGGTATGGAGCGGGATCTGGGCCGACTTCGCGACCGCGCCGCCGAGCAGCCCCAGCGCGATCAGGTTGACGGCGGTCGACGAGAGCCCGTCCGCGCGTGAGAAGGCCTCGGCGAAGTCGAGCGTGCCGGTCTCCCAGATCAGGACGAAGAGCGCGAGCGCCATCGTTGCGTCGCCGAAGGCGTTCATGACGAAGGCCTTCTTGGCCGCTGCGATCGCCGCGGGCCGCTCGTGCCAGAAGCCGATCAGCAGGTAGCTCGAGAGCCCGACGAGGCCCCAGCCGACGAGCAGGATCAGGAAGTTCCCGGCCTGGACGAGCAGGAGCATCGCGAAGACGAAGAACGACATGTAGGCGAAGTAGCGCCGCTCCTCCGGATCGCCTTCCATGTAGCCGACGGAGTAGAGGATGATCAGGCCGCTGACGCCCGAGACGATCAGCATCATCGTCACCGCGAGCGG
>JBKJML010000292.1:0-18723 GCA_046596415.1 Gaiellaceae bacterium
GGTCGGCGCCTCGTCGAGCGAGGTCCGCTCGGTCTCGCGCGTCTCGTACGCCTCGAGCACGTCGTCTTCCTTCACATCGTTGAAGCCCTCGAGCAGGATGCCGCATTCGAAGCCCTCAGCCACCTCGCGCGCGTCTTCCTTGAAGCGCTTGAGCTGCGAGATCGACGTGTCGTAGATCACCGTGCCGTCGCGGATCACCCGGACCTGCGAGCTCCGCTTGATGACGCCGCTCGTGACCATGCAGCCGGCGATCGTGCCCAGGCGCGAGACCTTGAACAGCGCCCGTACCGCCGCCTCGCCCATCGTCTCCTCGGTCGTGACCGCGGAGAGCAAGCCGACGAGCGCCTGCTCGATGTCCTCGGTGAGCTTGTAGATGACGCGGTAGGTGCGGATGTCGACACCCTCACGGTCGGCGAGTTGCTTTGCCTCGGCGTTCGGCCGAACGTTGAAGCCCACGACGAGCGCATCCGACGCCGACGCGAGCATGATGTCGCCCTCGGTGATCCCACCGACACCCTGGTGAATCACGTTCACGCGCACCTCGGGGTGCTGGATCTTCGCGAGCTCCGAGATCGCGGCCTCGACCGAGCCGACCACGTCGCCCTTGAGCACGAGGTTGAGGTCCTGGATCGCACCTTCCTGCATCTGCGAGAACAGGCTCTCGAGCGAGACGCCGCGCTTGGAACGTTGCGCCATCTGCTCCGTGCGCAGGCGCTGGCCGCGCAGACCGGCGAGGTGCCGTGCCTGGCGCTCATTCTCGACGACCCGGCAGATCTCACCGCCCGGCGGCGGATGATCGAAGCCGAGGATCTCGACCGGGTCGCCGGGTCGGGCTTCCTTGACCTTCTCGCCCCGGTAGTCGTAGAGCGCGCGCACCTTGCCCCACGCATCGCCGGCAACGACTGCGTCACCGACACGCAAGGTGCCACGGTGGACGAGCATCGTCGCGACCGGGCCACGGCCCACGTCGAGGCGCGACTCGATGATCGGACCTGAGGCCTCGGCATGCGGGTTGGCGGTCAGGTCGAGCTCGGCGTCGGCGACGAGCAGGATGCGCTCGAGCAGGTTGTCGAGCCCTTCCTTCTGCTTCGCCGAGACCATCGCGAACTGCGTGGTGCCGCCCCAGTCCTCAGGCTGGAGGCCTTCGGCGGCGAGATCCGACTTGACCCGGTCCGGGTTGGAGTCCGGCAGGTCGATCTTGTTGACGGCAACGACGACCGGCACCCCGGCCGCGCGCGCATGCGAGATCGACTCCTTCGTCTGCGGCATCACCGAGTCGTCGGCGGCCACGACGAGCACGGCAATGTCCGTCACCTTGGCGCCGCGGGCGCGCATGGCGGTGAACGCTTCGTGCCCCGGCGTGTCGAGGAACGTGACCTTGCGGCCGTTCACGTCGACCTGGTAGGCGCCGATGTGCTGAGTGATGCCACCCGCCTCGGTCGCGGCGACGGTGGTCTCGCGGATCGCATCGAGTAGCGACGTCTTGCCGTGGTCGACGTGCCCCATGATCGTGACGACCGGCGGACGCGGCGCGAGATCCTCCTCGGCGTCCTCGTAGGTCTCGAGAATCTCTTCCTCGTCGGCGGCGTGCTTGATCGTGATCTCCCGGCCGACCTCGGTGCCGATCAACTCGACCGACTCGTCGGGGAGCGACTGCGTGATCGTGACCATCTCGCCGAGCCCCATCATGATCTTGATGATCTGCGCGACCGGGATCCCGAGCGCCGAGGACAGGTCCTTGACGGTGATGCCGGACGGGACCGTGACAGGACCGGTCGGCTGGATGATCTCGCGCGGAACCTTCGGGCCTAGCGCCTCACGGGCGCGCTGTGCAGCCCGACGGTCGCCCGGGCGCTGGCCACCCTGGTCGATCACGACCCGGCGTTTGCGGCCAGGCGCCCCCTGACGCGGGCGGATCGGGCGATTCGGTCTGTTTGGTCCCTCAGCCATTGCTTCCTTCAGTGTAGAGGCGCGCGAGCGCCTGATCGACTTGCACGGTCCGCTTCAGCACCCGGGAGAAGGCCCGGCGCGCCACTGCCCGCTCGAAGCACGCGAGTCGGCGGCAGGTGTAGACGCCGCGCCCGGGCAACGTGCGTCCCGGGGTGAGCACACCCTGCTGCGAGACGAACCGCTGGAGCTCCTGCTGCGGCGCTTTCCGGCCGCAACCCGCACACGTCCGCTCCGGCCCGGTCGGCTCCAACGGCGTCAGCTCCCAGCGCTTCCGGCCTCCCGCACCGGCTCGTCCGTCGAGCGGCCCTCGGCCTCCTCGGCCGCTTCGCTTTCCTCCTCGACCTGCTCCGGCTCGAGCGCCGCCTGGTTGAGCGCCTCCTCGGCAGCGGTGCCGACGAGCGCCTGGTGGGCCGGGACGCCGCAGAACTTCGAACCGGGAAGCGCCGTGTTCGGGCAGCGCTTGCCGTTCGTCAGCACCGCGCCGCAGCGGCCGGAGTAGCCCTCGTCACCGTCCGAGCCGTCGCCGGCGAACGCGGCCTCGGCCTCGGCCTGCGCGAACTCGGAGTCCGACTGGATGTCGATCTTCCAGCCGGTCAGACGGGCGGCGAGGCGGGCGTTGAGGCCCTCCTTGCCGATCGCGAGCGCCAGCTGGTCGTCGGGCACGACGACGATCGCGTCGCGCGTCTCGTCGTCGATGTAGACCTCACGAACACGGGCCGGCGAGAGCGCCTTTGCCACGAACCGGGCCGGCTCGGTGTTCCACGGAATGATGTCGATCTTCTCGCCGCGGAGCTCGGAGACGACCATCCGGACCCGTGAGCCGCGAGGCCCGACGCACGCGCCGACCGGGTCGACGCCCTGGGCGTGCGACTCGACGGCGATCTTCGAGCGGTAGCCCGGCTCGCGGGCGACGCCTCGGATCTCGACGAGCCCGTCGGCGATCTCGGGCACCTCGAGCTCGAACAGCGTCTTGATCAGTTCGGGGTCGCGGCGCGACAGGATCACCTGCGGCCCCTTCGTGCCGGACCGAACCTCGGTGATGACAGCCTTGATGCGGGAGCCCTGCTCGTAGCGCTCGCCGTCGACCTGCTCGGAGCGGGGCAGCAGCGCCTCGACCTTGCCGAGGTCGACGAGGACGTTGTTGCGGTCGCCCGCCTGCTGGACGATGCCGGTGACGACCTCACCCTGCCGGTCGACGTACTCCTCGTACATCATCGCGCGCTCCGCCTCGCGAATCCGCTGCTGAATGACCTGCTTGGCGGTCTGCGCGGCGATGCGGCCGAAGTTGTCCGGTGTGACGTCGGTGCGGTTGATCTGCTCGTCCGGCACCTGTGACCAGTCGAGGTCGAGATCGTCGTCGGAGAGCAACGTGTGCTGGCGCTCGCCGGTCTCCTCCTCGAGCCGCTCGAGCTCGGTCAGCGCGGCCTCGCGCGCCTCGTCCATCAAGCGCACCTCGAGGTCGTCGGGAATCTCGATCGAATAGACGCGAAACTCGCCCTCCTCGTCGAGGACGACGTTCGCGTGGCGCGAGGCACCCGGGGTCTTCTTGTACGCAGCGAGGAGCGCGTCCTCGAGGGCGAGCACGATCGTGTTCTCCTCGATCCCCTTCTCGCGCTCGAGCGCTCGGATGTGCTCGATGATTTCCTGGCTCATCTTTTCTACTCCTCGATCAGGTTGCCGCGCACGATCAGCTCGTACGGGATGTCCAGCTCGGTCTCGCCGGTCGAGACCTTCACGGTTCGGTCACCGGCAGCGCGAAGCTCGCCGCGGAATCGGCTCTTGCCGGCGATCTTGTCCTTCGTGCGCAGCGCAACCGTGCGTCCGACGGCGCGCTCGAAATGGGAAGGCTTGCGGAGCGGCCGCTCGAGGCCGGGTGAGGACACGTCGACGGCGTAGGTCTCGCGGTAACCCTCGAGCAGCTGCGCGACACGCTGACAGAGGCCGTGGTCGACGCCCTCGGGGTGGTCGACAAAGACGCAGAAGCGGCTCGGCGAGACGAGCTCGACCGCCAACACCTCGACACCGGGAAGCGCGCGCTCAACAATCGGCGCGATCTCGCGCTCGAGCTTCTTCTCGGTGGTGTGGATGTCAGCCAAAACGTCCTCTCTCAAAACGAATGGGCGCTGGCGCGCCCATTTCGAAAAGCCTGAAATGCGGTGGCTGAAGTGTAGCAAGCACCGGACAGTCGGCCCGGCGCCGATCGTCAGCCGATGACGATCGTCACCGGGCCATCGTTCACGAGCTCGACCTCCATCCTGGCACCGAAGACACCCGTCTCGACCTCGAGCCCGAGCTCGTGCAGCGCCGCGCAAAAGCGTTCGTACAGCGGTTCGGCCTCTGCGCCCGACACGGCGGCGGCAAAGCTCGGCCGGCGTCCCTTGGCCGTATCGGCCAGCAGCGTGAACTGGCTGACGACGAGCGCCGCGCCGCCGACGTCGATCACCGAGCGGTCGAGACGGCCCTCGTCGTCCTCGAAGATCCGCAGGCGTGCGATCTTGGTCGCCAGCCTGTCCGCCTCCTCCGACCGATCACCGCGCGCCACCCCGAGCAACACGAGCAGGCCCGTCCCGATCTCGCCGCGCACGGTTCCCTCGACGGTCGCCGAGGCGCGGACCACCCGCTGAACGACGGCTCTCATGATCTGGCCGACTATGACCGATAGGAGCCTGGTGGAGGTTCTGCCGCCGCTACCTCTCCTGCTGCGCCGCCGCGCTCAGCTCGGCTCGTTGCTCCTGCGCGACGGGCTGATCACGCCCGAGCAGCTCGAGCTGGCGCTCGCCGAAAAGGAGACGAGCGACCGCCGCCTCGGCGAGATCCTCGTCGCCAACGACTTCTCCTCGGGTGCCGAGGTCGCCCGCGCGCTCGCCGAGCAGCACGAGCTCGAGTTCGTCGATCTCGCCCGCGCCGAGATCGACCCCCAGGCTGTCGCGCTCCTGCCCGAGAAGCTCGCGCGCCGCTACGAGGCACTGCCCGTGCGCTTCCTCTCGGAGGAGGTCGTCCTGGTGGCGGTCGCCGATCCGACCGACATCCTCGCCTCGGACGATCTGCGGCTCGCGCTCGGCGTCCAGATTCGACTCGCAGTCGCCTCCGGCCCCGATCTGGCCCGAGCACTCGGCCGCGTCTACCGCACGTCGGTCGACGTCGAGGCGCTCGAGCACTCAGCGCCGGTCGGCGACGCCAGTCAGCTGGAGGACATCCGGGACAGCGCCGCCGCCTCGAGCGCCCCCGCGATCCAGCTTGCCAATTCGATCATCGCCCGGGCGATCGACGAGGGCGCATCGGACATCCATTTCGAGCCTCAGGCCGACGGGATGGTCGTCCGGGCCCGGATCGACGGCGTCATGCGGCGCCTCGCCGACGTGCCCAAGACACTCCAGCCCGCTGTCACGAGCCGGCTCAAGATCATGGGCGAGCTGGACATCGCCGATCGGCGCAGCCCCCAGGACGGCCGGGTCTCGATCCGCTTCGGCGGCTCACCGATGGATCTCCGGATCGCCGTCCTGCCGACGACCCACGGCGAGCAGATCGTGCTGCGGATCCTGCATCGTGCCTCCGGTCGGCTCGATCTGACCGAGCTCGGCATGAGCCCGGCGGCGCTCGCCACGTTCGAGCGCGCGATTCGGCAGCCGTTCGGGGCGGTGATCGCGTGCGGCCCGACCGGCAGCGGCAAGACGACGACTCTGTACGCCGCGCTGGACGCGCTGAACGACGAGGGTCGCGTGCTGACGACGATCGAGGACCCGGTCGAGTATCAGATCCCCGGCGTGAACCAGATCGAGGTCAGCAGCCGCGCCGGCATGAGCTTTGCGCGCGGGCTTCGAACGATCCTCCGTTCCGACCCCGACGTCCTGCTCGTCGGCGAGGTCCGCGACGAGGAGACGGCGCGAATCGCGATCCAGGCGGCGATGACCGGCCACCTCGTCCTGACGTCGCTCCACACGCACAATGCCGCCAGCTCGATCGCGCGCCTGAAGGACATGGCGGTCGAGCCCGGGCTCCTCGCCACCTCGCTGAACTGCATCGTCGCGCAGCGGCTCGCGCGGCGGCTCTGCCTCGAATGCCGCGAGCAGTACGAGCCCGACGAAGCTGACCTGCCTGATTTTGGCGGCTCGCTCGACGAGCCGGTCTTCGAGGCGCGCGGCTGCGTCGACTGCGCGGGCACCGGCTACGCCGGCCGGGTCGCGCTCTACGAGGTGATGCCGATCCACGGCCGCATCCGGCGTCTGATCGAGGCCTCGACGGAGGAGATCTTCGCCGCCGCCGTCGAAGCGGGCATGACGACACTGCGTGAGGACGGGATCCGGCTCGTCCGGGCGGGAATCTCGTCGCTCGACGAGATCCGCCGCGTCACCGGCGACCGCCTGATCTAGAGGCCCCGGGGGCGCATCGTGCCTGACCCTCTACCTCACGGTTCGAGTTCCCGGATCCGTGCCGCGTACTGGTCACTGCCCGGCCGAAGGCTGCTCGCAAGCTTGTAATGCCCGTTCGCCTCGGCAACACGGCCGAGCTTCTCCAGCGTTCGGCCGAGCGCGTAGTGCGCGTAGTCGTCGGTCGGCGAGAGCTCGAGCACGGAGCGGAACTCGGCCTCGGCCTCCGCCCACCGCTGGCTGCGGAAGTACGCGATCCCGAGCGACTCCCGGATCGAGGCCTGCTCCGGCTCAAGCCGCTTCGCCTGCTCGAGCGCCACGGCGGCCTGCGCCGCCATCCCCCCCTGCAGGTGACTGCGGCCCTGCTGGAAGAGGTTGTACGCCTCGCTCATATCGCTTGGAGATACGGGAAGTTCTGCTCGACGAGATCGACCGGTGAGGTGAGGTCACGCGTCGGGCCGATCTCGATCGCCTGGATCTCCTCGCCCGCGTCGATCGCCGACTGAAATCCGAGCGCGAGCTCGAACGGCGGGCTGCCCGGCAGCGCCTCGACGTGCGGCTCCACTCGCTCGCCGACGAGCCAGAGCGGCGCCGCCGTGAGCGTGCCCGCCGGGTCGTCGGCGAGCATCCGCGCCACGATCCCACCGGGAGCGCGAACAACGGTGCGGCCAGGGCCGGTGACCGCGGATCGGCGGACCGCGATCGCGCCGGCGGCGCCCGTCGCGTGCCATCCCCTGACGAAGCGGCCGATGTCGCCGCTGCGGTAGAGCGTGTCGGCCGCGGTGACGAGGTAGGGCGCCGTCGCCCGCGCGCGTACGACGGCATCAGCCGAGCCGAGTCGCTCGGGTTGCGAGACGAACCGAACCTCGATCCCGAACGCTGATCCGTCGCCGACGAGCGACTCGATCTGTGCGCCGAGGTGACCGATCACGATCGTCGCGTGCGGGCAGCCGGCCGCGGCGAGCTCACGCAGCAGCGAGCCGATCACCGGGCGGCCGTCGATCGGCAGGACCGGCTTCGCGTACCGCTCGGTGAGCGGGCGTAGTCGCGAGCCGATCCCGGCGGCGATCACGACAGCCGGAATGCCGGTCACTGGCGCAGTGAGCGGAGCGCGACGAATCCGCGTACCCGCTGGGCTGTTGTGAGTCGGCGGCGAGCGGCGTGAAGCAACGAGCGGAGCTCGCGCCGCGCCCGGCCGGCTGCGTCGCCCGCCTGGTCGGGCGGGCCGAACCTCGCCGCCGAGAGCGCCCCGGTGAACCCGCGCGCATCGACCTGCAGTGCCGCCTCGACGAGGAGTCGCAACTCGGCGGGGGTCGCAGAGCTCGCCACGTCGATCCCCTGATCGGCGAGGAACCCGACCAACTCGCGCCGAACCGCACCGGCAAGCAGCCGGGGGTCGCGCGTCGCGTAGCGCCAGCGTCGCAGCGCGAGCTTCGCGACGCCGATCGCGATCGCGGCGAGGAGCCCGAGCCCGGCCACCACGCGCAGGAACGAGCCGAGCCCGTTGCCGCCGGCCGGCCGCGCTTGCTCGCGGCTGCGCTCGCTCAGGAGGGCGAGCTGGCCCGCGCCACCGGGATCGAGGCCGCCGCGGCTCGTCCCCTCCTGAGCACGAATCGCGGCGATCGCGCCGCGCACGTCGAAGCTCGCGGACGCGACGGTGTAGGAAGCAGAGAGCGTTCCCCGGCCCGGGGTCGGGTCGAACGGGAGCCAGCCAAGCCCCGGGAACCAGGCCTCGACCCACGCATGCGCGTTGTGGTCGGTCACCGTCCAGGTTCCCTTCGAGTAGCTGCCGCTCGTGAAGCCGACCGCCACCCGCGCTGGAATACCGAGGAAGCGGAGCATCAGGGCCATGGCGCCCGCGAAATGCTGGCAGTAGCCGACCTTGGTCGTGGCAACGAAAGCGGCGAGTGGCGGCGAGCCCGCGAGCTGCGGCGGCTGCTCGTCGTAGGCGAAGCCACCGGTCGAACGGAGCCACGCCTCGATCGCCACCACCGCCGCGTAGGGAGAGCTGGACCGGCCGGCGAGCGCGACCGCACGCCGGTACACGGACTCGTACGGCCAGAGCTGCAGCTGTCGCTCGTCCTGGAAGAGCTGCTCCAGCCGCGCTTCACGGCCCGCTCGCCCGAAGCGTTCCATCTGCGCCCGCCCGAGCGAGAGGTAGCGCAGCAACGCGTCGGGGTAGTCGGTGCCGGCCCGAGCGAGCTCGGCAGGCTTCGGTTGCGAGGCGTAGCTCCACACCGTGTACTTCTGCCCGGGCTGCAACCCCTGGGTCGTGCGGACGACGCCGCCGTTGAGGAAGAAGACCCGGCTGCCGGAGCCGGGCGCCGCGAGCCGCTGCGGCACACTGGCGGCGACGAAGTGCTCGTCGCGCAGCGCGACGACCTCCACATCCTGGCGAACCCAATTCTTCGGATCGGCGGCCGCCGCCGGCTCGAACGGCTCGGCTGGAACATCCCGGGTCCCGTCGCTGACGACGAGCGGGTACAGGTTCTCGATCCAGCGATCCTCGACGAACGTGTCCAGCGTCGTCGCGCGCCAGTACAGGCCCCGCTTCGGCCCGCGGACGCGCAGGACAGTCGTCTTCTCCTTCGGGAAGTCGATGCCGCCGTAGCGCCCGTCCCACACGTAGGCCACCCCGACCGGGTCGCGGGGGACGTCGTAGACATCCCATTTCTGCCACGCGAGCAGACCGCCTTTCGAGACCGTGGCCGAGCTCGACGCGACAACGGCGACTGCGACGGCGAGCGCGGCCGCCCCGACCGCAGGCACGAAGGCGCCGCGGCGCGAGCCGGCGACGACGAGCAACGTCGCCGCGAGGATCCCACCGCCGACGAGGAGCCCGTGACCGGACGGCAGGAGCGTCGCGGGCCACCCCGCGGCCAGCGCGACCACGAGTCCTGCGAGCAGCGGCTTCCGAGCAGCGACAGCAAGCGAGAGCGCGAGGCAAAAGACGAAGATCGCGGCGACGAGCACGCCGTGCATGCCGGGATGCCTCGCGCCCGAGAACGGCAGCAGCACGTCGTAGAAATCGAGGAAGCCGACCTTTGCAGCCGAGCCCAGCGGCCCGAAATAGGCCTGCGACTGGTCGAACGGACGCGCAGCAAGCGGCGAGCTGTCGAACGCGATCCAGGCGGCTCCGGCGAGGGCGGCGATCGCGGCGGCAACACGGAGCCGGAGGCCAGGCAGGAGCGCCGGCACCAGCGCCAGCAGAACGACGGCGAGCGCGTCGATCGCGGCGACGCGCGGGCTCTCGAGCCGAAGCCAGGCGGCCGAGACCAGCGTTGCAGGCAGCAGGTAGACAAGCGCCGTCCTACCCATGACCCGCCGCCTGACGCGGGCGCGCGGCAAGGGCCTGCACGAGATCGACCCCCCGTCGAACGACAGCGACGGGAATGCCGGCGGCGGCGAGACGGAGCAGGTTCGGGTCGCGGGTGTTGGGCCGGCCGGAGTAACTGGCGGCGTCGACCCAGACCACCGAGACGCCGAGGTGTAAGCGCCGGCGCAGGAGCGACGTGACGAGCTCGGGCCCGAGCGTTGCCGACACGACGACGACTTCGAGGGCCCGGCCGGCCGGGCCGCCCTCGCGCGCGAGGAGCTCCTCGAGTGGCCTCGAGCCGTCCGGCTCGGCGGCGGCGAGCAGCTCGAGAGCTGCCTGCCAGTCACCGCCAAGTGACGCGACGTGGACGCTCTCACGGCGGGCCGAGTTGACCGCCAGGACGGCACGTCGCCCCCGGGCGGCGTGCGAGCGCAGGACGGAACCGGCGGCGCGAACCTGCGCATCGAAGCTCGAGTCGAAGCCCTCCCCCACAGATCCGCCGCGTGCGTCGAGCAACACGGCGACCTCGTCGCGCGGCGCGTCCTCGAGCTCCTTCACCATCAGCTGCCCGCGCCGCGCCGTCGTCGGCCAGTGCACCTTTCGCAACGACTCCCCCTGCTCGTACTCACGCACCGAGTGGAGGTCAAAGCCGCTCGGGCGCCGCAGGAGCAGCCGGCGTCCGTCCTGAAGCGCTGCGCCCGACTCCGAAAAGAGCGCCTCGATCGCGACGAGACGCGGGTAGACGACAAGCGCGCCCGATACCGGCACCGTGACGACGACCCGCTCCAGGCCGAGGGGATCCTCGAGCGATACCTCGGCCAGGCCCGCGACGTAGCGGCCACGCGGCACCTGCCCGAGCACGTAGGTGCCGCGGAACGCGCGCCGGTCGGGGCGCAGCCGGGTCTCGCGGTCTCCGAGCCGGCCAAGCCGCTCACGGACGATCGCCGATCCGAGCGGGACGCGTGAACTGCGCTCGAGCTCGAGCGTCACCCAGGCATCGTCGCCTTCGAAGGTCGTGCCGCGACCTGCGCTGCGGCGAAGCAGCATCGACGAGTCGGCACGCCGCGCCCAGAGCCGCGCGCCGCCGCCGGCGAGCACGAGGCCGATCGCGAGCGGATACAGCGGCTGCGAGCCGAGCGCCCACGCCGCCACGTAGGTGGAGCAACCGAGCAGGAGCGCAACCTTGGAGCGCCTCACATCGGAGCTCTCAAACCGGCACCGGCGTCTGCTCGATCGCCTCCTGCACGACCTCCTCGGCGACGGAGCCGGAAGCCCGCTCCTCCGGCGCGAGAATCAGCCGGTGAGCCAGGACGGGGCCGGCGATCGCCTTCACGTCGTCAGGCTCGAGGAACGCGCGGCCGTCGGCGACAGCGCGCGCCTTCGCAACCCGCAGGAGCGCGATTCCGGCGCGTGGGCTTGCGCCGAGCGCGAGGCGCGCGTTCGCGCGCGTGTGACGCAGGAGCGCGACGACGTAGCGGCTCAGACTCTCTTCGACGAACACGGCCTTGGCCTCCTCGATCGCCGCGTTCAGCGCCTCGCCGCCGACAACTGGCCGCAGCGAGTCGAGCGGCGGGTCGCTCGTCTGCTCGGTGAGCATCCTCGCCTCGTCGGCGAGCGGCGGGTAGCCGAGCGCGAGGCGCATGGTGAAGCGGTCGAGCTGCGCCTCCGGCAGCGGGTACGTCCCCTCGTACTCGATCGGGTTCTGCGTCGCGATGACCATGAACGGGAGCGGGAGCGGGACCGTCTCGCCGTCGACCGTGACCTGCGCCTCCTGCATCGCCTCGAGAAGGGCCGACTGCGTCTTCGGCGAGGCACGGTTGATCTCATCGACGAGCAGCACGTTCGCGAAGACAGGCCCGTGCCGGAACTCGAACCGGTTCGTCTGCTGGTTGAAGACATTGACGCCGGTGACGTCGGAGGGCAAGAGGTCGGGTGTGAACTGGAGGCGCGAGAAGTCGAGGTCGAGCGAGCGGGCGAGCGATTTCGCCAGCATCGTCTTGCCGACCCCAGGGAAGTCCTCGACGATCGCGTGCCCCTCGGCGAGCAGGCAGAGCGCGACGAGCCGTAGCGTCTCGGCGCGCGCGTGCACGACGCGTGCGAGATTCGCGGTGATGCTCTCGACGGTCGCGGCAGCTGCGCCGCTCGTGTGACGAGCCGCGTCTTCCATCAGCCGGCGAGCAGCCGCTCGACCTCGTCGAGGACAGCTGCAGCCACCGTCTCCTTGGGCGCCTTGTCCACGCGACGCTCGCCTGCACGCGAGACGAGGGTGACCTCGTTGTCGCCGGAATCGAAGCCGATGTCGTCGCGTCCCACATCGTTGTAGACGACGAGATCGACTTGCTTGTCGTCGAGCATGCTGCGTTTGCGCGCCAGGCCGTCCTCGCCGTGGTCGGCGCCGAACGCCACGAGCACCTGGCCGTCGGCCCGTTGCCGACCGAGCGCACTCGCCACGTCGGCGGTCGGCGTGAGCTCGACCTGCCACGACGCTGCGTCCTTTGGGCGCTTGTCTGCACGAGGATCGGCAGGGCGATAGTCGGCGACGGCGGCAGCCATGAGGACGACGTCGGCAGCCGGGGCGCGGCCGAGCGCTTCCCGCTCCAGGTCGGCAGCGGTCGGGGTCTGCACGACCACGACCCCGTCCGGAGCCGGCACGGCGAGGTTGGCCGCCAGGAGCGTCACCTCCGCCCCGCGCCGCCGCGCCTCGCCGGCCAGCGCGACGCCCATCCGGCCCGACGAGCGGTTCCCGACGAAGCGGACGCTGTCGATCGGCTCACGTGTGCCGCCGGCAGTCACGAGGACGCGCTTTCCCGAAAGCGAGCGCCCGGCCAGGAGCAGC
The DNA here is from genome assembly GCA_046596415.1 of Gaiellaceae bacterium. Classification (GTDB taxonomy): domain Bacteria; phylum Actinomycetota; class Thermoleophilia; order Gaiellales; family Gaiellaceae; genus JBKJML01. The sequence continues at coordinate 12,470 of JBKJML010000292.1, forward strand.
TGCTCGACCCGGCGGGCGATCTCCTCAGGCTCCGCCATCCGGCCTGCTCCGACCTCACCCTCTGCGAGCTCGCCCGAGTCGGGGCCGACAACCTCGGCGCCGCGGGCGCGCAGGAGCTCGACGTTCGCCCGAGTCGCGGCGCTCTCCCACATCCGGACGTTCATCGCCGGCGCGACGAGGAGCGGGCCGGCGTGGGCGAGCGCCGCCTCGGTCAGGACGTTGTCGGCGAGACCGTGGGCGAGCTTCGCGAGCGTGTTCGCGGTCAGCGGCGCGACGACGAGCAGATCGGCCTGCCGAAGATGCGGGTACGGGTCGACGGTGCGCTCCTTCCGCGCCAGCGCGAAGAAGGTCTCGGCGGCGACGAAGCGCTCGGCGCCGGGCGTCGGCAGCGGGAAGACGTCATGGCCGGCACGCACGAGCAGGCGCAGAAGCTCACACGCCTTGTAGGCGGCGATTCCACCCGTGACACCGAGGAGGATCCTGGCCACGCGCTCATTGTGCCCGCGCGGGCGGGTCCCCGGGCGGGACGGAGTGGCCGCGGCTACTTGCCGCGGTACTCGTACTTGATCTTGCCCTGGGCGACTTCCTCCATGGACATGGTCAAGTAGTTCTTCGAGCGCGACTCGACGAGCGGCGGCGGCGCCTCTTCGAAGCCGATGCCCTCACCGAGCTGGTGGTGGTAGTTGTTGATCTGCCGGGCACGCTTCGCGGCGACGATGACAAGCGCGTAGCGCGAGTCGACGTTTTCGAGCAGCTCATCGATGCGGGGGCGGATCATTGTCTGCCCATGGTACCTGCGAGTGCCAGCTCCCGCTCGACCAGAGCCGTGAGAGCGTCCGTCGCACGCTGGACGTCATCGTTGCGCACCATGTAACGGAAGCGGTGGGCCTGCTCGAGCTGGTGCCGGGCGAGCGCGATTCGCTCGCCGATCGCACCCGAGCTCTCGGTCGCGCGGGCCCGCAGCCGTCGCTCCAGCTCGGGGACGTCGGCGGCGATGAAGAGCGTCACGCTTCCCGGCAGCTCGTCCTGGACGGCAAGCGCACCGTCGAGCTCGAGCTCGAGCACGCAAACTCGTCCCTCGTCGGCGATCCGGTCGATCTCGGAGCGAAGCGTCCCGTAGCGACCCCCGACGAAGGTCACGTGCTCCAGGAACTCGCCGGTCTCGACGCGGCGACCGAACTCGTCGTTGGAGAGGAACCAGTACTCTCGGCCGTCGACCTCGGCTGGTCGCTGCGGCCGGGTCGTCGCCGAGACGGCGACTTCGAGCTCCGGCAGACGCTCGGCGAGTGCTCGGATCAACGTGCCCTTGCCCGCTCCCGAAGGGCCGGTGACGACAAAGACCGGCACCACCCGACTGCTACCGGTTGAAGAGGCCGATCAGCTCGGTGCGCTGGCGCTCCGAGAGACCACCGACCGTCTTCGACTGGCTGATCCGGCAATGGTTCAGGAGTCGCGCCGCCTTGACGCGGCCGAATTTCGGCACCGCCATGAGCATGTCGAACACCTTCGCGGTCGAGACGTATTCCGGCGGATCGGTGAGGATTTCCTCGATTTGAACCCGCCCGTCCTTCAAGTCTTTCTTGAGCTGGGCGCGCCTCACCCGGATGTCGTTCGCCCTCTTGAGAGCCTCCATTCGCTGGTCGAGTGACCGGAGCGGAGCCTGGGCTTGAGTTTTGGACGCGACCATGAGGGCGGGATACTACCATCGTCCAGGCCAGGTGCTCAAGGGGTCGGTTTTCTCAGAATTGCAGGCATTTTTTACAGGATCGAACTCGCGTCGCCCCTGGCGGCGTGCGCCGCGCCCCGTGCGGCGAGCGGATTCGCGAAACCATGTGCTGCCGCGGCGGCCTCGAGCTCACCGCGGATCCGGTCGCCCGCGCCGGGGTCGGCGAAGAGGATCGTGCCGAGCGCGACGGCACTCGCCCCGGCCGCGATCAGGTCGAGAGCGTCGCCTCCTGTGACAACGCCGCCCATGCCCACGATCGGCAGTTCGGTGACGCGGGCGCACGCGAAGACGGCGGCGAGCGCGATCGGTCGCAGGACCGGGCCGGAGTACCCACCACTCCCGGTCGAGAGCTTCGGCCGGAGCGTCTGCACGTCGAGCGCGAGCCCGCGAATCGTGTTCACGAGCGACAGCCCGTCGGCGCCGGCCGCCTCGACGGCGCGCGCCTGCTCGGTGATGTCCCAGGTGGCCGGCGAGAGCTTGGCATAGAGAGGCAGAGCGGTCGCTGCGCGCGCCGCCGAGACGATCTCGGCCGCCGTTTCAGCCGCGTCGTCGACGTTCGGGCAGGAGAGGTTCAGCTCGATCGCGGCCACTCCATCGAGCTGTGAGCACGTCTCCGCGTAGTCGGCGGCGTCGAAGCCGCCGACTGAGACCCAGATCGGGACACCGAGCTCCCGAAGCTGCGGCAGCACCTCGGCGAGGAAGACCTCGCGGCCTGGGTTCGCGAGCCCGATCGAGTTCAGCAGCCCGTGCTCGACCTCGGCGATCCGGACCGGCGCGTTGCCGTCCCGCGCGTCGGGCGTGATCGTCTTCGTCACGAATGCGTCGAGCGAGCAGGCGACGTCGGGCGCAGTCAGCGCGTCGAGGCAGCCGGAGGCGTTCACCAGCACGGCGCGCTCATCCCGCCTTGTGGCTCAGAGCCACTAGGTGTTCTTCGTGCTTTGCCGTGAGGACCGGGCCTTCGACGCAGAGGCGCTTCAGGCGGCCGCCGATCTCGACGACGCAGCCGTAGCACGCGCCGTAGCCGCAGGCCATCGGAGCCTCCCAGGCGAGCTGCGCCGTCGGCACGAGCGCGCGGAGTGCCACGAGCATCGGCTCCGGGCCGCAGGCCAGCACGTCGCGTGGCTCGCTCGGCAGCAATTCGGTCACGTACGTCGGCTCCAGACAGACCGTCGCGTTCGGGACGAGGGCTGCCGCCTCCGCCTGGTGGGCGCCACGGAAGCCGAGGAGCGCCGGCGGGCTGCCGAGCAGCTGGGACAGGTACGGCAGCGGCGCGATTCCGATCCCGCCACCGACGAGCAAGGGCCGCTCCACCGCGAGATCGAAACCGTTGCCGAACGGGCCGGTGATCCCGAGCCTCGCACCTGGCCGGAGCGCACAGAGCGCGCGGGTGCCAGGGCCGACCGGATCGATCAGGAACGCCAGCTGGCCGGGCGGGGCCAGACAGAGGCTCATCGGCCGCGGCAGCACCCGCCCCGGCGCCTCGAGCATGAAGAACTGGCCGGGAATTCCCGCGTCAGCTGCACCGCGTTCGACCCGCAGGAGCGTGTACGGCCCGACCGGCTCGACGGCAAGGACGCTATGCCGACTGCGTGTGAGCATGGATCCGCTCCTGGAGCGAGAGCGCTATCTCCGTCCGCGCGTTCGCGATCGCGTGGACTGCCGCCGCGGCGCCCGAGATCGTCGTGATGCACGGCACGCGGGCGACGAGCGCCGCCTCGCGGATCAGGTAGCCGTCCGCGCGAGCGCCGGAGCCCTGCGGGGTGTTGATCACGAGGTCGCAGCGGCCCCGCCGGATCAGATCGACGATCGTCTGCTCACCCTCCTTCGCGGACAGCACCTTCCCGACCTCCTCGACCTCGAGACCGGCAGCGGCGAGGGTGCGGGCGGTGCCGGCCGTGGCGACAAGCTTGAAACCGAGGCCGGCGAGCGCAGCGGCGACGGGCACGGTGGCGGGCTTGTCGGCCTCGCGGACCGAGAGGAAGGCGGTGCCGGACGTCGGCAGCGGCCGGCCGGCGGCGCGCTCCGCCTTCGCGAAGGCGCTGGGAAGATCGGCCGCGCTCGCCATCACCTCACCGGTCGAGCGCATCTCCGGCCCGAGCACCGGGTCGGAGCCCGGGAAGCGAGCGAAGGGCAGCACGGCCGCCTTGACACTCACTTCGCGCGGCGGGCGCTCGGCCGGCAGGCCCAGGTCGGCGATCCGCTCGCCGGCGGCAAGCCGGCAGGCGGCGGCGACGAGGTTCAAACCGGTCGCCTTGCTCGCGAACGGGACCGTCCGCGAAGCGCGCGGGTTCGCCTCGAGCACGTACACCTCACCGTCGGCGATCGCAAGCTGGACGTTCAAGAGCCCCTTCGTGCCGAGCGCGGGCCCGAGCGTCCTCACGATCCGCTCGATCTCCGTCTGGGCGGCCGCGGTGAGCGACGGCGCGGGCAGGACGCAGGCGGAGTCGCCGGAGTGGACGCCGGCCTCCTCGACGTGCTGCATGATCGCGCCGATGTAGGTCGACTCCCCATCGCAGAGCGCGTCGACATCGATCTCGATCGCGTTCTCGACGAAGCGGTCGACGAGCGCCTCCTCGGTCTGCTGGAAGGCGGCGACGACCTCGTTCGCCCGGTAGCAGACTCGCATCGCGCGCCCGCCGAGGACGTAGGAAGGGCGGACGAGCACCGGGTAGCCGATCCGATGGGCGATCGCGGCGGCCTCGGTGCCACTGCGCGCGATTCCCCACTCCGGGCAGCGGATCGAGAGCTCGGCCAGCAGGGCGCCGAAACGCTCGCGGTCCTCTGCGAGGTCGATCGCGTCGTACGGCGTGCCCATGATCGCGTAGCCCGCCTCCTCGAGTGCGCGGGCGAGCTTGAGCGGGGTCTGACCCCCGAACTGGATCACGATCCCGTCGGGGCGCTCGCGCTCGCAGACGGCCAGCACCTCCTCGATCCCGAGCGGCTCGAAGTAGAGGCGGTCGGAGATGTCGTAGTCGGTCGAGACCGTCTCGGGGTTGCAGTTGACCATGATCGCCTCGTAGCCCGCCTCGCGGAAGCTCGTGACAGCGTGGACGCAGCAGTAGTCGAACTCGATCCCCTGGCCGATTCGCGCCGGGCCGGAGCCGAGGATGACGACGCGTGGCTTCTCCGACGGAGGCAGCGGCTCGTCGGCCTCTCCCCACGTCGAGTAGTAGTAGTTCGAAGCGGCCTCCACCTCGCCGGCGCACGAGTCGACGCGGCGGAAGGCGGGACGGATGCCGGCCTCCTCCCGCTCGGCGCGAACCTCGGCGGCGGTGCAGCCGCGCTCGACGGCGATCTCGGCGTCCGACCAGCCGGTGCGCTTCGCGAGCCTGAGGTCGCCGGAGCGCAGCGCGGCTCGCGCGCGGTCGATCTCGCCGAGGAACCAGGGATGCACGCCTTCCGGAATCGAGTCGAGGTCGGGCCACGGGGTGCGGGCACCGCGGTCGAGCTCACGCGAGCGCATCGCCTTCAGGAACGCCTCGGAGAAGCTGCGGCCGATCCCCATCGTCTCCCCCACCGACTTCATCTGCGTGCCGAGGGTCTCGTCGGCGCCCGGGAACTTCTCGAAGGCGAAGCGCGGGAACTTGACGACCACGTAGTCGAGGGTCGGCTCGAAGCTCGCCGGCGTCGTCTTCGTCATGTCGTTCGGGATCTCGTCCAGCGTGTAGCCGACGGCGAGTTTCGCTGCCACCTTCGCGATCGGGTAGCCGGTGGCCTTCGAGGCGAGCGCCGAGGAGCGCGAGACACGCGGGTTCATCTCGATCACGCGGACGTCGCCGGTCTCGCGGTCACGCGCGAACTGGATGTTCGAGCCGCCGGTCTCGACCCCGACCGCGCGCACGACCGCGACTGCCGCGTCACGAAGCTCCTGGTAGGCCTCGTCGGAGAGCGTCATCTGCGGCGCCACGGTGACGGAGTCGCCCGTGTGGACGCCCATCGGGTCGAGGTTCTCGATCGAGCAGACGATCACGACGTTGTCCTTGCGGTCGCGGATCACCTCCAGCTCGAACTCGTCCCAGCCTCGCACCGACTCCTCGACGAGCACCTGGTTGATCGGGCTCTCGAAGAGGCCGCGGATCACCTGAGCCCGGAGCTGCTCCTCGGTATAGACGAAGCCGCCGCCGTGGCCGCCGAGCGTGAACGCCGGGCGCACGACAGCGGGCGCGGCGACACCGACGAGGTCATCGAGCGAGGTGACGATCTTCGAGCTCGGAGTGGCGAGCCCACATGATTCGACGACCTCCTTGAAGAGGCTGCGGTCCTCGGCACGGCGGATCACGTCGACGTCGGCGCCGAGTAGCTCGATCCCGAGTGCGTCGAGCACCCCCGCCTCCTTCAGCTCGATCGCGAGGTTGAGTGCGGTCTGCCCGCCGAGTGTCGGCAGCAGCGCGTCGGGGCGCTCGCGGCCGAGGACGTCGGCGACGCCCTCGAGGTCGAGCGGCTCGAGATAGGTGCGGTCGGCGAAGCCGGGGTCGGTCATGATCGTCGCCGGGTTCGAGTTGACGACGATCGTCCGGAAGCCGTCCTC
>JBKJML010000078.1:0-3293 GCA_046596415.1 Gaiellaceae bacterium
GTCCAGCCCGCAGTCGAGCTCGCACAGGGGGGCTACGAGCCGGGTGAGGCGCAGGCCTTCCTGCATGAGATCCTCGCCGGGATCCTGCTCCGCGACGAGGGCGGCCGCAGTGTCTACGGCGACCCGGCGCGCATTCGCACAGGGCAGCTCACCGCGACGCTCGAGTCGATCCGCGACCGCGGCGCGGCCGCCGTGGCGGAGCTCCTGCCCGAGCTCGCCGACGATCTGGCGGTCTACCGCGTCGAGGAGCGGGAGCCGCTGCGTGGGCGTTTCCGCGGCCGCGAGGTGCTGGCGAACCCGGCTCCCTCGCGCGGCGGCCAGATCGTCGTGACGGCGCTCGAACGGATCGACGAGCTGGGTGTCGCCGCCGCGCTCGCCGCGGGCTACGGCGGCCCGACGCCGGGGCGGATCACCGGCACGACGCATGTCTCGGTGATCGACGGCGACGGGAACGCCGCTTCGCTCTCCTCGACGCTCGGCTCCGGCTCGGGCGTCTTCCGGGGCGGCACGCAGCTCAACAACATGCTCGGCGAGCTCGACGTGATCGGTCACGGCGAGCTTCACGCCGGGGATCGCGTGCCGAGCATGATGACCCCGACGATGGTGCTCGAGCACGGCCGCCCCGTGCTCGTGCTCGGCAGTGCCGGCTCGGTACGCCTGGCGGGCGCGATCGTGCAGGTGACGAGCCGTGTCGTCGCGGGTGAGCCGGTGGCGGCGGCGATCGGCGCGCCGCGCGCGCACGTCGACGGCACGACCCTCCACCTGGAGGGTGGCTGGGAAGGGGAGGAGCCGGACGGCTGGGAGCTCGTGCGGTGGAGCGGCAGGAACCTCTTTTTCGGTGGTGTCTCGGCGGTCGAGGTGCGGGCCGACGGCTCGCTCGCTGCGGCGGGCGACCCGCGCCGCGGCGGAGCCGGGGTGGTCGTGTGAAGATTCGCCCCGCGGAGGCCGCCGACGCGGAGCAGCTCGTCGAGCTCGCGGAAGCGGTCGGCATCGAGGAGGGCGAGTGGTTGATCTCGACCTCGTCCTGGCGGAGCGTCGCCGAGGAGCGGCGGTATCTGAAGGCGATCCGCGGTCATCCGGACGCCGCCGTGTTCGTCGCCGAGGACGACGGCCGCGTCGTCGGCCGACTCTCGCTCGCACGCGACCCGCATCCCGCCTCGCACCACGTTGCCGACCTCGGCTTGATGGTCGCCGCGTCGCACCGGCGGCGAGGGTTGGGCCGAGCGTTTCTCCAGCAGGCGGTCGCCTGGGGTGGGGAGTCCGGCATCCGACGCCTCGAGCTGCACGTCTTTCCGTGGAACGAGCCGGCGCTCGCGCTCTACGAGGCCTTCGGCTTCGAGCGGGAGGGCCTACGGCGGCAGCAGTACCGCCGCGGCGCGGGCTACGTCGACGCGATCCTGATGGCGCTATTGCTCTGAGTGCCAGCCCCGGATCATCGCGCGCTGCGGCTCGGTCTCCGGGCAGTCGTGGCCGCACCGCTCGCGGATCGACGCCAGCGCCGCGGCCGGTGAGAGGCCGTGGCGGACGAGCCGGCAGCCGATCACGGTGCCGGTGCGCCCGCAGCCCCAGAGGCAGTGCACGTAGGGGAGTCCGCCCGCAGCGATCTCCGCGTCGATCGCGTCGAGCGCTGCCCGCACCAATGCTTCGCTGCCGGCGCTGAAGTCGGAGAACGGCACGCTCACGCGCCGGACGGGGTCTGGGAGCAGCTGTTCGTAGGGGGGATTGCCCTCGTCCGGGTCGGTCAGGTCGACGAAGAGCGTCACCCCGGCAGCGACGAGCGCGGCCACTGCTTCCTGGTGTGGATAGCGGCCGGCGAGGAGCGTCCCTTGCTCGACCCAGAAGCTCTCTGGCGTGGGCGCGGCGGTCAAGGCTTCGCGTGCTTGCGCTTGAGCGCCGCGATCTCGGCCTTGCTGTAGAGCGGATCGTGTGGATCGAGCCCTCGGATTTGCTCGCGTGTGGGCGGGCGTCCCTGCTGGCGTGCGAACTTCGCGGCTCGCCGTCGGCAGCCGTCGCAGAGCGTCATCAGATCGACCCCGGGGTTTTCCTCCCCGACCGAGCGCTCCAGGAGCCGGTGAGCGTGCAAGTGGTCGCGTTCGCGGCAGCGCGAGACCTCGCAGGCCGGCGCGAGCGCGAGTTGCGCTGCTTCGACGCGCGCCCAGTGGGCGCTCGCCGCATACGCGGCCGGGTCGAGCGCGAACACCGCCCGGTAGACGGCAGCCGCGGGCGCGCCCCGCAGATCGACGGCGGTGCCCTTGGCGCGCCACCGCTCGACGAGCTTCGCGGCCGTGCTCGCCGCCTCTGCCTCGGCCTCTGCGCGCTGCCGCTCGGCGTCGCGCTTGCGCAGCTCGGCGGGGGAGAGGAGCGGCGTCGCCTCGCGGCGGGCGCGCATCGCGTCCTGGAGTGAGTTGCGGGCGGGCTTCTTCACAGCGTCGAATGTAGCCTCTCCGCGTGATCGATCCGCTGCAGCGCTGGCGCGAGCACGGCGAGAAGCCCGACTACGCGGGGCCGCTCAGCTTCGGCAGCGTCCCGTACACGCAGGATCCGGCGCTCCTCGCCGGCTTCGATGTCGCGATCGTGGGTGCGCCGACCGACGACCTCGTCTCGGATCGCCCCGGCACCCGCTTCGGCCCGCGCGCGATCCGCGCCGCGAGCTGCCCGTCGGGGCCGCACCTGGAGACGAAGGTCGACGCCTTCGCCGAGCTCAAGATCGTCGACTACGGCGACGCGGCCGTCCTGCCGGCCGACCCGGTCGCGAGCGCCTCCGCGATCCGCAAGACGGTCGGCGAGGTGCTCGACGCAGGCCTCGTCCCGATCATCCTCGGCGGCGACCACTCGATCGCCGAGCCCGACATCGCCGCGTGCGCCGAGCGCCACGGCCCGGTCGGCCTCGTCCACTTCGATACGCACACCGATACGGGCAAGAAGGTCTTCGGCCGCGAGCTCTCGCACGGGACGCCGATGTACCGGCTCGTCGAGATCGGCGCGGTCGACCCGAAGCGCTACGTCCAGATCGGGCTCCGCGGTTACTGGCCGGGCGAGCAGGAGTTCGCCTGGCAGGCGGAGCGCGGGATCACCTCGTTCTTCATGCACCAGGTGCGCGACGACGGGATCGACTCGGTGCTCGAGCGCGCGCTCGCGGTCGTCGGCGCCGGCCCGGTCTTCCTCTCGGTCGACATCGACGTGCTCGACCCGGCCTACGCGCCCGGCACGGGCACCCCGGAGCCGGGCGGGCTGACGAGCGTCGACCTCTTGAAGGCGGTGCGCGTCGCTGCCGAGCGGCTCGAGCTTGTCGG
>JBKJML010000121.1:0-6714 GCA_046596415.1 Gaiellaceae bacterium
CGAACGAGGTTCGGATCGATGCCGAAGAACGACCCGACGCGGCGCAGCTGCTCGCGCGCGATCCCGTACGGGTTCTCCTTCAGGTGCGTCTCGGGAGCCTGGGTCGCGTTCAAGAAAATACGCCTCCTCGTGGGTCGGGACGCGGCGGAGCATACACCTGCCCGGTCACCGGATCGTGAAGCGCAAGCCTGCTACGGAAGCCTGCGCGCCGCCGGCCGGGACCGCGACGATGCGCAGTCGGTACGAGCCTTTGGCAAGCCGAGCTCCCTGCGGCCCGCGGCCGGTGAGCCCAAAGGCGTAGCGGCCGGGGAGCACGTCGCGCAGCCGGGCCAGGAGGCCGATCCGGCGCCCACCCAGCCAGAGCTCCACGTCGAGGCGCTCGACCGGCTGCACCTGCGCCTGCCCACCCGTCTCGCCCAGGCTGCCTGCCCGAAGGCTCAGCACCGCTGGCGCATTGTCGGAGGCGCGGAATGTCTTCACCGAGAGCTGCACGTCGGCGAGGAGACGCTGGCGCGACGGCGCGAGCGCCACCGTCCAGGGAACCGAGAGCGCGGCGCCTGCGACGGTGAGACGGATGCGGCCGATCACTGCGCCCGGCGCGTCGGGAACGAATGCGGCCCGTGCGACGAGCACCACTCTGGCCGAGTGCCCGGGTGCGAGACGGACGCGGCGCGGTCGTGCGCCGACGGTCACGCCCGCGATCCCCTGCGCATCGGGATCGACGGTGACGACGATGCGACGGGAGGAGACGTTACGGAGCAGCAGCGGCCGCTTCGCCGTCCAGCCGGCGGCCGTTGCGACGCCGAAGGAAACGGTCGCAGGCGTGGTCGCGACCTCGACGGCGGAGGCTCCGCCGACGTCGAGCAGCCCGGCCCCCTGCGCGGTCGCACCGTCGCCGCCGAGCGGCCTGGCGGTCGCAACGAGGGCGGCCTTGAGCGCGGCGGCGTCGAGCTCCGGTCGGGCCTCGGCGATGAGCGCCGCGGCGCCGGCGGCGACCGCCGCGGCAGCGCTCGAGCCGTTGACGGTGCCGAAGCGAGCTGTGCCGTCGTTGTCGCGGCCGACGACCGAAGTGAGGAGCTCGACGCCGGGGGCCACAAGCTCCGGCTTGAGCCCGCCACCGAAGGCGAGCCCGCGCGACGAGAACGCAGCGATGCGAGCGACGCCGACGTTCGCGACCGGGTCGCCACGACCGAGCGACACGACGACCCGCACGCCGCGCGAAAGCGCCCGCCGAATCGCCCCGGCGACCGAAGGCGGGAGCCCGACCGACGGCACCGAGACGCGGGCGTCGAGCCCGAAGGCGCCCGGTGGTACCGGCCGATCGACGAGGACAGCGGCGGCGCCCGCGACCGAAGCCCCCTGGAGACCGTCGACCGGGCCCTCATCTGCACGGACGAGCGCGGCCCGGCCCGCGACCAGGCTGAAGCCGCGCCGGTCGAAGAACCGGTCGAGGCCTGAAGGGTCCTCCCGGGCGTCCACGACCCGGGGTGCGGCGACGTCGATCGTGAACGCCTGCGCCGGCGCCGGCGCCCCCGCGAGCGGAAGTCGCTCATCGAGGAGGACGCGCAGCCCCGCCCGGACGACGACACGCGCGGTCTGAGTCCGGCTCCGCAGGTCGGCCGCGCCAACCGTGAGCGCAGACGGTGAGCCTCCCGGCCCGGCGATGCTGCCATAGCCAGGCCCGGCTGGCCCATCGTTCCCCGCCGGGGCGACGACGAGCGTGTCCAGGGCCGAGGCACCTGCCGCCGCACGGGCGAGCGGGCCGTCCGCGAACGCCGCGAAAGGCTCGGCGACACCGACGAGGGCAATGCGCGCCGCATCGTGGGCATCCCCGTTTCCATCCGGGTCGACAGCGCGCTCCAGGCCGGCGAGCACCTGGTCGGTGCGAGCGTAGATGGCGAAACCGCCGGCGGCGTCCGGCTGCCAGCCGGCGACGCGGATCGGCAACACCGTCGCCCCCGGTGCCACTCCGTCGAGCCCCTCCGGCCCGCCAACGCCGGCGATCAGCCCCGCAAGCTCCGTTCCGTGTCCTTCGATCCGCGCCGGATCGGAGGGGTGCCGGCGCGGCGTCGCGGCTCCCTCTGGGTCAAGCACGTCGATCCCTGCCGCGAGGCGTCTGCGCAGGTAGGGATGCGTGGGGTCGACGCCAGTGTCGAGCAGCGCGACCGTGATTCCCGAGCCTCGCGCCCCCTGGAGCGCGATCCCCGACCGGCGCCCCGAATCGAGACTGGCGCTGCCGAGCAACCGCGGCCCGGTTGCAGCGGGATACGCGGCGCGAACGGGATAGATGCCGACGACGTCGGGGTCGCGCTCGAGGACCGCGAGGCCCCGGGCGTCGAGCGGCGCAGAGAAACCGTTCAGAACCCTCGTGTAGATGAACTCCGGCTCAAGCCGGATCCCTTCCTCCGACAACCGGGCCGCAATCTCGCTCTGTCCTGCAAGCGCTGCGGCCGTCCAGCGTCGCATCGCCGCCTCGGTGGCGCCGCCGCCCGCCTCGCGAACCCGGTCCGCGAGCGACGGGTAGCGGAGGACGACGACCATGCGCTGGCCGACCGCAACGTCGGCGCGGTCCGCACCGACGAGCCCACGCCACGCGCCGGCCCCCACCTCCTCCCGCTCGCGTGCGCCCTGCCCGCCCGCCGCCACGAGGAGCGCGGCGACGGTCAGGGCGGCGAGCGCCCCGAGCGGGCGCAGCTCAAGCCAGCGAGGGATACGCATCCAGGCCAAGGTACGCAGGATAGGAGAGGGCCTTGCCGTACCTCGCGGCAGACGCGATCATCGCCGCGTTGTCGGTACAGAGCGCAAGTGGCGCGAACGCGGCGTCCGGGAGCGCGGCGCGCAACTCGGAGTTCGCGGCAACGCCACCGACGACGGCGATCCGGCCGAGCCCCGCCTCGGCAGCGGCGGCCTTCGCCCGTTCGACGAGCGCCCGCACGATCGCCCGCTGGTAGGACGCAGCCACGTCGGCGCGACGCGCCTCGAGCTCCGGGCCGAGCTTGCGGATCGCGTAGAGCAGCGAGGTCTTGACGCCGGAGAACGAGAAGTCGAGCCCTGGCAACCGGGCCACGGGGAAGACAAAGGCTTCGGGGTCGCCAGCGCGGGCGAGCCGGTCGATCTCGGCTCCGCCCGGGTAGCCGAGGCCGAGCAGACGCGCGCCCTTGTCGAACGCCTCACCGGCGGCGTCGTCGACGGTTGTGCCGACGATCGAAAAGCCGCCGCGCTCCCGGATCTCGAGCAGCAGCGTGTGCCCACCGCTCGCCAGCAGGCAGAGAAACGGCGGCTCGACTGGCTCGGGCTCGAGGTAGAGCGAGGCGATGTGACCGTGGAGGTGATTGACGGGGACAAGTGGCAGCCGTCGCGACCAGGCGATCGCCTTGGCGGCCGACACGCCGACGAGCAGCGCGCCGACAAGCCCAGGGCCCTGGGTCACCGCGATCGCGTCGACGTCGTCGAGCGTTGCCTTCGCGGTGGCAAGTGCCTCCCGCACGACGGGCACGACGAGCTCGAGATGGCGCCGCGAGGCGATCTCCGGGACAACACCGCCGTACTGCGCGTGCAGGTCGATCTGCGTGGCGACGATACTGGCCCTGATCTCGCCGTCGGCCGTCACGAGCGCCGCGGCTGTCTCGTCGCAGGAGGTCTCGAGACCGAGGATCATCCCGCTTCCTCCTGCTCACCCTCAGCCGGGCCGACGGGGTCGAGCCACATGATCAGGGCGTCTTCACGGTTGTCTGTGTAGTAGCCGCGTCTCACGCCACGGCCGACGAAACCGAGTCGTTCGTAGAGCCTGATCGCCGTGTCGTTCGAGACGCGGACCTCGAGCGTGTAGCCACGCCGTTCGTCGCCGGCGGTCAGCTCGAAGAGCCGCTCGAGCAGCAACCGGGCAATCCCGCGGCCACGCCAGTCCGGTGCGACCGCAACGTTCATCACATGCCAGGCATCGACGTACCGCGAGATGATGAGATAGCCGACGAGCTCGCCGGTCTCCGTCGAGCACGCCCCGAGTGAGATCGAGCTCGGCTTCGCGAGCTCGCTGGCAAACATCGATCGCGACCAGGGCGTCGGGTAGGAGAGTTGCTCGATCACCTCGATGTCGCCGAGATCGCGAAGCGCCAGCTTGCGCAGGTCGACGCTCATGCGGGAGCGCTCGGCTTGGCGTCCGGGATCCGGACATAGAGCGGTTCGACGAGCTCTGCCGGCCCGAAATCGACCGCGAGCTCGGCATGGAAACGGGCGCGCGGCAGGTGGCGCTCGTCGTCGTCGGGCGCAACGTGGGCACCCGCCGCCTCGAGGAGCTCGCGGTAGCGCACGGCGCCGTCTCCGACGCACACCGTGCCGGGCTCGAGCTGCAGGTCGGCCGGGGCAAGAGCGACCGGACCGGGCACGAACACCTCGCGGCGTTTCGCGTCGATCACAGGCAACGCGCCGGGGGCACCGGCTGCGAGTGCCGCCAGGGTCGAGACGCCCGCGACCGGCAGGTCGAGCGAGAACGCCAGGCCGCGCGCGGCGGCAAGCCCGATCCGGACGCCCGTGAAGCTGCCTGGGCCGATTCCGACGGCGAGCGCGTCGAGGTCGGTCGGCCGGGCGCCGCCCTGGCGCAGGAGTGCGTCGATGTCCTCGAGCAGCGTCACGGCGCGGGAGACGCGCTCGCCGAGCACCTCGCCGTCGCGGACGAGCGCGCTCGTCGCCTTGTCAGTTGCCGTGTCGAAGGCCAGTACGAGCACGTTCGATCCGTTCTAGCAGCGCGGTCTCCGCCGCGTCGAGGACGATCCGCCGCCGCTTCGGGTCTACATGCTCGAGCCGGACGCGCACGCGCGGCTGCGGGAAGACCCCCTCGCCGGCCTCTGGCCACTCGACGAAGGCGATCGTGCCCTCGAAGTACGGCTCGAGATCACCCCATTCGGCGGCCGAGACACCAGAGAAGCGGTACAGGTCGAGGTGCGAGACCTCCACGTGCCCGCGATATCGGTGCCCGATCGTGAACGTCGGGCTCGTCACCGGCTGCGTGACACCGAGCGCACGGCAGGCGCCACGCACGAACGTCGTCTTGCCGGCACCGAGCTCGCCCTCGATCGTGACCACGTCGCCGAGCTCGAGCTCGGCGGCGAGCGCGGCGGCAAGCGCCTCTGTCTCGCCGGGAGACGACGTGACGACCTCGACCATGGCGGACGCTAGAAGAGGCCGAGCTGAACCGGCTCGGCCTGCCGCTCGGGCTCCGAGACCAGGGCTGCCGGCGCGGCCGACAAGCCTTGTGGCTCTGAGCCACTAGGCTCGCGGCCGAGGAGCGCCGGGATACGCGCAAAATCCTCCTCCAGCACGCCGAGCATCGCCCGCGTATAGAGGGCCGCTGCCGGGTGGTAGAGAGGGTAGAGCGTCACTCGGTTCCCGCCGAGCGTTACTTCCTGCTCCTGGCCGTGGACGCGCGTGATCCCGAGCGGCCGGCCCGAGAGGAGCTTGGTGGCGAAGTTGCCGAGCGTCGCGACGAGCTTGGGCTGGATCAGCTCGATCTGGTGAAAGAGGTGAGACTCGCACGACTGGATCTCTTCCGGCTGCGGGTCGCGGTTTCCCGGCGGACGGCACATGACGACATTCGCGATATAGACGTCGGAGCGGTCGAGGCCGATCCCCTCGAGCAGCGTCTGGAGGAGCTTGCCGGCCTGGCCGACGAACGGGACGCCCTGCTGGTCCTCGTGGAAGCCGGGCGCCTCACCGACGAACATCAGCTCCGCCGTCGGGCTGCCGGCGCCGAAGACGACCTGGGTGCGCGTGGCCGCGAGCGGGCAGCGCGTGCAGGACGCCGCCTCCTCCGCATAGGCCGCTAGCTCAGCAGCTGCCACAACCGCCACCGCAGCACCCGCCACCACCACCGAAGCGAGGCTGCGAGGCAGTGCCCGCGAACGCGAACGTGGAGAACTGCTTGACGACCTTCGTCGCCGAGCAATCCGGGCACGAGACGACCTGCTCCTCGTTCCGGACGAGCTCCTCGAAGTGCGTCTCGCACTCCATGCACGCGTACTCGTACATCGGCATCGCTTTGGGAGTGTAGGTGTCGTGGCGGACGCGCCGCAAACGACTACCCTCGTGGCGTGACCGCCCGTGCCCAGCCGCTCGAGGGAACGATCGTGCGGCTCGAGCCGCTCGGGCCCGAGCACGCGGACGGGCTGTGGGAGGCGTCGCGCGACCCCGCCGCGTGGCGGTGGCTCAGCGTTCTGCAACCGCAGACGCGGGCGGCGTGGGACGATTGGATTGCGCAGGCCTTCGCCCAGCGCGACGCCGGCCTCGAGCTCCCGTTTGCGACGGTTTCGGTAGCGACAGCGTTGCCGGTCGGCAGCAGCCGCTTCCTCGCAATTCGGCCCGAGCACCGCTCGGTCGAGATCGGCTGGACGTGGCTCGCCCCCTCAGCGTGGGGTACCGGGGCGAACACGGAAGCCAAGCTGCTGCTGCTCGAGCACGGCTTCGCTGCGCTCGGCTGTCGCCGCGTCGAGTTCAAGACCGACGCGTTGAACGAGCGCTCACGCGCAGCGCTCGCTGCCCTCCCTGCACACTTCGAGGGCGTCCATCGCAACCACATGCTCGTCCGCGGCGGCGTGAGCCGCGACTCGGCCTGGTACAGCATCGTCGAGGAGGAGTGGCCGGCCGTCCGCGCGGCACTCCGGGCGCGGCTCCTCCGCTAGCGCGGCCGGCGCTACACTCCCGTCTGCCCCGTATCCGCTC
>JBKJML010000097.1:0-2553 GCA_046596415.1 Gaiellaceae bacterium
GCTCGGCCCCGGCCTGCACGGCACCCTCGCGCAGCCGCTCGGGCTGCTGAACGCGCGCACGCCGCTGACGCTCGCCGAGACCGCCTCGGTCTTTGGCGAGGCGCTGACCTTCCAGAAGCTGATGGAGCACGAGGACGATCCGGCGGCGCGGCTCGACCTGCTCACGGGCCGGATCGAGGATGCAATCGCGACCGTGTTCCGCCAGATCTCCCTCAACCGCTTCGAGCATGCGATTCACACCGGCCGGCGCGACGAGGGCGAGCTCTCCGTCGAGCGCATCTCGGAGCTCTGGGCAGCGGAGCAGCGTCGGATGCTCGGCGACTCGGTCGAGATCACGGACGACTACGGCATCTGGTGGAGCTACGTGCCGCACTTCATCGCGGTGCCGGGCTACGTGTACGCGTACGCGTTCGGCTACCTGTTCTCGCTCGCGATCTTCCGGCGTTACGAGCAGGACGGCGACGCGCTCGTCGAGCCGATCCTCGACCTGCTCCGCGCGGGCGGTTCCGCGAGCCCCTCGGAGTTGGCGGGCCGGCTCGGCTTCGACATCGGCGACGCCGCGTTCTGGTCCGACGGACTGGACGCGATCGGGGTGCTCGTCGACGAGGCCGAAGCTCTCGCCGCGCAGGTCGGCTAAATGCTCCTCGTCGTCGCCGCGACGTCCCGGGAGCTGTCGTTCGTCGAGGGCGCCGCGACGCTCAAGTGCGGGATCGGCCCGGTCGAGGCAGCAGCCTCGACGGCGCGCGCGCTGGCCGAACTGCGCCCTTCGGCATTGATCAACATCGGCCTTGCGGGCGCGCGCGGGATCGAGCCGCCGACGATCGTGATCGGCGCCGAGTCGATCTATAGCGACCTCCGCGCGGCGATTCCGGTGCAGGTGCTCGTCAAGCCGGACGCCGATCTCCTGACCATGGCCCGCAAGGCGCTACCGAACGCGCTCGTGGCGCCGATCGGCACGAGCGCGCGGGTCGGGGGGACGACCGCTGTCGCGGTCGAGGCGATGGAAGGCTTCGGCGTGTTGCGGGCCGCTGAGCTGGCCCGCGTGCCGGCGATCGAGGTCCGGGTCGTGTCGAACGACATCGACGAGCCCGACCGCTCGAAGTGGCGCTTCGACGACGCCCTCGCGGCGCTTGCGGCGGCGCTACCGCCGCTCATCGAGGCGATGAAGACCCGGTGAGGCCGCGCTACCCGAAGGAGAAACAGCCGCTGCCACCGCCGCTGCCGCCCGAGACCCGCACGGTGGGCCAGGTGGTCGCCGAATCGCTACGGCTCTACGGGCGCCGGCCGTGGGCGGCGTTCGCCGTCGGCATCGGCCCGGCGATCCTGGATGTCCTCGCGGTCGAGCTCGACCTCCCTCGCGTCGGCCAGCTGGTCCTGGTGTCGCTCGCCGGCGCCGTCCTCTTGACCGCGGCGTACGTCCTCGCGGTCTGTGTCGCTGCCGACCTGCGTCCGGAAGGCCGCCAGCTTCGGATCGCGTTCGCCGTCGGCGCGATCGCCTTCATTCCGTTTCCGTTTCTCGCGAGCGTCTTCATCCTCCCGGGGCTCGCCTGGCTGGCGCTCGTCGGCCTTGTCGTACCGGTGGCGCTGATCGAGCGGGGCGGCCTCGCCGCCTCATTCCGGCGGGCGCTCGAGCTCGGCCGCGCCGATTTCGTGCACGCGCTCGGCGCGCTCGCGACCCTGACGATCGTCGTCTTCCTGACGCGCGCCGTGCTCTACGTCCTGCTCCAGGGGTTCGGCGACCTGACCACCCGCGTCGCCGCCTCGCTCGCCGATGTCGTCATCTCGCCGGTGCTCCTGCTCGGCGCTGCACTTCTCTACTACGACCAAGCCGCGAGAGTAAAGTCGCGGAACAAACCGAGGAGGAGCGATGCCGACCTATCTCATGCTCACGACGCTCACCGAGAAGGGCGTCCAGACACTCATGGCGAACCCGGCCCGGCTGGGTGAGGTGAACCGCGACGTCGAGGAGTTCGGCGCCCGCGTGTTGCACCAGTGGGCGTCGCTTGGCGAGTACGACTTCGTAAACGTCGTCGAGGCCCCCGACGACCTGACGATCGCGAAGCTCTCGCTGGCGCTCTCGGCCCGCGGCTCGTCGAAGATCGAGACGCTGCCGCTGCTCGCGGTCGACGACCTGTTGAAGGCGCTCGGAAGCTAGAGCGGCTAGCGGAAGCCCACGTCGAGCCCGCGCGGCTCGAGCGGGCTTTGCGGCAGGCCCTCGCGCGCACCGCCCTCGTTGTAGATGCTCGGCGCGACGTCGTTCGGGCCGTCGGGATGGAAGAGCGACGCGAGCGTCTGGATCTGGCCGCGGCCGGCTCCGAGCTCGAACTGGCCGCCCCCGTAGAGCATGATCCCCCGCTCCTCGCAGTGGTCGTAGAAGTCGAGTAGCCGCTTCAGCGAGCCGAACCGGGACGGCTTCGAGTTGAGGCAACGCGGCGGAAAGGGCAGAGCTTCGACGTCTTCGACGGAGTGGATCGGGAGATCCCAGGTGATGCGATCGCGGTGCGGCGCGAGCACCGGGTCGGTCTCCGGCGTCAACCGGGGATCCTCGATCCA
>JBKJML010000264.1:0-11161 GCA_046596415.1 Gaiellaceae bacterium
CCTCCTCGTCGTAGAGGGTGACGACGACCGAGAGGTCGGGCGCGGCGTCTTGCATCGGAAGGACGTCGGCCGTCTGCAGGGGGGAAAGATTACAGTCGCGTCCGTGCGCTGGCAGCCGGGAGACGCGATCGTGCGACGCGAGGTGTGGCACGGCCGCCCGACCGGTGCGTGGGGCGGCACGGTGGTCGCCGACGAGGACGATCTGCTCGTGCTCTACATGCCCGGCGGCAGTCCCCTCGACTTCACCCGCGACTTCTTCGGCGGGCCGCACCCATGGAGCCACAACGACCGCTGGCAGGGCCACGGTGTCCTCCACCTTCAGCGTCCGGGCGAGATGCATGCGATCTGGGTCTTCTGGCACGGGCCGAAGCGCGAGTTCACCGGTTGGTACGTGAACCTCCAGGAGCCGTTCCGGCGCACGGCGCTCGGCATCGACACGCAGGATCTCGAGCTCGACATCGTGATCGCGCTCGACGGCACGTGGAGCTTCAAGGACGACGAGCAGCTGGAGCCCTGGATCGAGCGCGGACGGTGGACTCCCGAGGAGATTGCCGAGATCCGGGCGGAGGGCGCTCGCATCGGCGCCCAGCTCGACGCGGGCCGCCGTTGGTGGAGCGAGGAGTGGGCCGCGTGGGAGCCCGACCCGTCGTGGCCGACGCCGACCCTGCCGGAGGGCTGGAATGTGGCCTAGTGGGACACCGATCGCGCTCCGGCACCTGAGTCGCGGTCGCCCGTCACATGTGTGGCCCGTGACCGTGGTCGAGGATTCCGCCGACCACGTCGCACTTCTCATCGCCAACGGCACCCCGACCCGACGGAGGTCGCACCCTGGCGGTGCGCAGCTGGATCGTCACCTTCCGTACGCGGAGCGATACGTGCTGCCGTGGGAGCTCGGCGACGGTCACTGGTTCGGCAGCTCGTGCCTTCAGCTCCAGCGGCCGGGCGAGCCGCGCTCGTGGTCGCGCTGGCTGGACGGCGGCGGCTGGTACGTGAACCTCCAGTCGCCGCTCCAGCGCACGCGGATCGGCTTCGACACGGTCGACCACGTGCTCGACCTCGTCGTCGAGCCTGATGGATCGTGGCGCTGGAAGGACGAGGACGAGTTTGCCGACGCGCTCCGGATCGGCGCGCTGAGCGCCGAGGAGGGCACTGCGATCCGACGTGCGGGCGAGGAGGCGGTGAGGGCGATCGAGGCGCGCGCGTGGCCGCTCGACGCCGGTTGGGAGGCGTGGCAACCGGATCCGTCGTGGCCAGTGCCGGGGCTCGACTCGGCCTGGGAGCGCGAGCCCGTGTAAAGCGAGCCCTGTCCACACAGGCCACTTGCGCCCGACTGCCGCCAGAGTGATAATTCTTACTTGCAGAAGTAAGACTGGCTCGATGCGACTGACCTCCAAAGGACAGGT
Organism: Gaiellaceae bacterium; assembly: GCA_046596415.1. Lineage (GTDB taxonomy): Bacteria > Actinomycetota > Thermoleophilia > Gaiellales > Gaiellaceae > JBKJML01. The sequence goes on from JBKJML010000264.1 coordinate 1,404, forward strand.
GACGATCCCGATCGCGATCCGCGAGCGGCTCGGCCTGTGGCCGGGCACCCAGGTCGAGTTCGGGATCGAGGACGACGCCGTCACGATCCGCAAGGCAACCAACGGTGCCGGGCGCGGACGGCAGCTCGTCGAGCGCCTGCGCGGCCGGGCGACCGCGACGCTGACGACCGACGAGATCATGGCTCTGACACGTGACTAGCACCGTCCTCGTCGACTCAAACGTTCTGCTCGACGTCCTCACCGCCGACCCCCTCTGGGGAGAGTGGTCGGCGACGGCCCTCGCCGCAGCGGCCGACGGGAGCGCGCTGGCGATCAACCAGCTCGTCTACGCCGAGGTGTCAATCGGCTTCGAGCGGATCGAGGAGCTCGACGACGCTCTCCCGGCCGACACCTTCCTGCGCCTACCGTTGCCCTGGCCTGCCGCGTTCCTCGCCGGCAAATGCTTCCTCGCGTACCGACGGGCGGGGGGCGACCGGCGCTCACCGCTGCCAGACTTCTACATCGGCGCTCACGCAGCGATCGCCGGCATGCCCCTGCTGACGCGGGACGCCGCGCGCTACAGGACGTACCTGCCGAAGCTGCGTCTGATCACGCCGGGCTAGCGGGGTCGCCGTAGCGTCGGTGCCCACCAGTTCCAGTCGCCGAGGAGTGCCATCAGGCTGGGGACGAGCAGGGCGCGCACGAGCGTCGCGTCGAGGAAGACGGCAATGCCGGTGCCGACGGCGAGCTCCTTGATGAAGACGATCCGTGAAGTCGCGAAGGCGCCGATCGCGACGCAGAAGAGCAGCATCGCTGCGGTGACGATCCGCCCGGTGCGCTCGACCCCGAGCGCGACCGCCTCACGGTTCGTCTCACCCGCATCGTGCGCCTCCTTGATCCGCGAGAGCAGGAAGACGCCGTAGTCGGTGGCGAGCCCGAATGCGAGCGCGAAGAGGAGGATTGGCTGCGTCGACTCGAGTGCCCCCTGGCTCTCGAAGCCGAGCAACCCCTCGAGGTGGCCGTCCTGGAAGATCAGCACGAGCGCCCCGAACGCCGCCGAGAGCGTCAGCAGGTTGAGGAGCAGCGCCTTGAGCGGCAGCAGGACGGAGCGCGTGAGCGCGAAGAGGAGCGCGAGCGTCGTCAGCGCGACAAGGAGGAGCGCAAGCGGGAGGTGAGCCTTCAGCGAGGCCTGCTGGTCGCGGAAGCTCGCGGCGCCGCCGCCGACGGCGACCGGGAACGGCGGTTCGAGCGCGCGGATCCGCCCCACGAGCCGCTGCGACGACTCGGCGAGCGCCTTCTCACGGCTGATCGCGTCGACCCGCCAGAGGTCGCCGCCGACGCGGCGCGGCAGGAGCACCTCCTGGACGTCGGGGAGCGCGCGGAGCCTGGCGACGTAGGCGCGGAGCGCAGCCGGGTCGGCGGTGCGGGCGGCGACATAGATCGGTGAGAAACGCTGCGGCACCGGCTCGCGGGCGACCGCGTCGGCGACCCGGCGGGCACTCTCGCTGCGGGGGAGCGCGGTCGCGTCGACGCCGGTGAAGCGGATGCCGAGAAACGGGAGCCCGAGCAGGATCAGGAGCGTCGCGCTGAGGGCCGCGACGGGTGCCGGCCTGCGCATCACGAACCGCGAGAGCCGGTACCAGCCACCGCGTTCGGCGGGCCGCTGCCACCGCGCCGGCGCAAGCGCGTTGACGCGCGTCCCGAGCAGCGCGAGTGCCGCTGGGAGCGCGACGAGCGCGACCGCTGCCGCCGCAAGCGATACGAGCACGCCGCCGACCCCCATCGACCAGAGGAACCGCTGCGGGAAGACAAGCAGCGACGCGAGCGCGGCCGCGACGGTGAGCGCGCTGAAGAGCACTGTCCGCCCCGCGGTCGCGTACGTCCGGCGCAGTGCTTCGAGGCCCGGTCCGTGGCGTTCGAGCTCCTCGCGGTAGCGGGAGATGACGAAGAGGCTGTAGTCGATCGAGAGCCCGAGGCCGAGGCCGGTGACGAGGTTGAGCGCGAAGATCGAGAGTGGCGAGACCTCGCTTGCGAGCTGGAGCAGAAAGAACGTCAGCGCAACGGTCGCGCCGCCGACGAGCGGCGGCAGGAGCGCCGCGACGACGCCGCGGAAGACCCAGAACGAGAGCAGGACGAGGAGCGGGAAGGCGATCAGCTCGGCCCGCTTGAGATCGGCCTGAACCGTGTCGGAGATCTGCGTGCCGGCGACGGCGGGGCCGCCGAGCTCGAGCCCAGGCAGCGCCCCAAGGTCGTCGAGTAGCTGCTCGGTCGCCTGCTTTCGCTGCTCGTCCCCGAGCGGTCGGAACGAGCCGGCCACGTACGTTCCGGCGCGGCCCCGGCTGGCGGTAGCGTTCGTGATCGCCGGCGAGGCGCGCAGCACGACGAGCGCGCGGCGGGCGGCAGCGGGCGAACCGAGGGCGATGATCCCGACGTCGGGATCGACTCCGGCCGCAGCCTGAAGCTCGTCGCCCGCCCGCACCGACTCGGCGCCCGGGTCCTTGAAGTTCGCGCCCGGGCTCGTCTGCATCCGGTCCGCGACGCCGCGACCCAAGAAGCCCGCGAGCGCGGCGAGCGCCAGCGTCGCCGCCAGCACCCACCGCGCCCGCCGGTGCAGGAGTGAGATCACGCGGCCGCAGCCACCGCCTCGACGTCAGCCTCGGCTGCGGCCGGCTGCGCCGGGCGCAGCCGGCCGGGGATCATGAACGCCGCCAGCGAGCCGAGCCCGACCACGAAGGCGCCGAGCAGGAGCGCGGGGCTCATGCCGTCGGCGAATGCCTGCGCGCTCCCGTAGCCACCCTGCCGGGCGAAGACGGAGGCGAGCACCGCGACGCCGAAGACACCGCCGAGCTCGCGGATCGCGTTGTTGGCGCCCGAGGCCTGCCCCTCCTCCGCGGGCCGCACCGCCGAGAGGACGACGTTCGCCGCCGGCGCGAAGAAGAGCGCCATGCCGATGCCGGCGAGCACGAACGGTGTCACAAGAGCGGAGTAGGCGACCTCCGGAGTCGAGACGAGCCCGAGCCAGGCGAGCGACGCCGCCTGAAGCGCCAGGCCCGTACCGAGGATCAGGCGACCGGGAATCTTGTCCGAGAGGGCGCCGGCGAGCGGGGCGATGAACATCGGCGCGAGCGTCCACGGCAGGATCCGCAGCCCGGCGCCGAGCGGCGAGTAGCCCTGCACGGTCTGGAAGAACTGCGAGAGCAGGAAGATCGAGCCGAACATGCCGAAGAACATGAACAGGGAGGACAGGTTCGCAAGTGCGAACGCTCGGTGACGGAAGAACCGCATCGGCAGCATCGGCGCGGCGCTCCGCAGCTCCCAGGCGACGAACGCAGCGACCAGTGCGACGCCGAGCACGAGTGAGGCGACGATCTCCGGGCTCGCCCAACCCTGGCCGTTGCCGCGGATGAGACCCCAGACGATTCCGAACAGCCCGGCGCTCGCCAGGCCGAGGCCCGGCAGGTCGAGCTTCCCGGCCGGCCCGTGGCTCTCGGTGAGCCGCGAGAGGGCGAGCGGGATCAGGGCGAGGCCGATCGGCACATTGAGCCAGAAGATCCAGTGCCACGAGAGCCCCTGCACGACCGCGCCGCCGACGACGGGGCCGAACGCGACCGCGAGGCCGCTGATTCCGCCCCACGCGCCGAGCGCGAGCCCACGCTTCTCCCGCGGCACTGCGGCACTCAGGATCGTGAGCGTCAGCGGCATGACGATCGCGCCGCCGAGCCCCTGCACGGCTCGGGCGATGTTGAGCGCCTCGACGCTCGGCGCGAGCGCCGCGGCCGCCGAGCCCGCCGTGAAGATGCCGAGCCCGACTGCGAGGATCCGCCGGCGACCGAAGCGGTCGCCGAGCGCCGCGCCCGTCATCAGCAGCACGGCGAATGTGAGCGTGTAGGCGTTGACGGTCCACTCGAGGCTCTCGAGCGACGCGCCGAGGTCGACGCGGAGCACCGGGATCGCCGTCGTGACGACGAGGTTGTCCAGGGTGACCATGAAGAGCGCGACCGAGGTGATCACGAACGTCCAGAGGGTCTTGTGCCGTGCTGCCATTCCGTCCAACTCCTTCTGATTTACTAGTAAGTAGTTACTGTTAAACGAGGTGAAAAAAGGGGCTCGTCACTCGGCCTTCGACGCGCAGCCCTCGAGCAGCCGGTCGGCCCAGGGCGCCGGCTCCTCCTGGACGCGCATCGCCGTCAGCACGTTCAGCAGCATCCCGCCGGCGAAGAAGCTGCTGATCACCTCGGGCGGCTCGCCGGAGCGCTGCTCGGCGAGCTCGGTGAGGTCACGCCAGACGCGCCGCACGTTGGCACGGATCTCGTCGTCGTCGCACTCCGTGAAGCACTGGAGCATGAGCAGCAGCCGTTCCCGCTCGGCGATCAGGTCGCTGTAGGTCTCACCCATCGCGTGCAGTGCCTCCGGGCCGGACTTGCCGCGGGAGGCGCGTTCGAAGGCCTCGTAGGTCTCCTCCATCTTGCGGCCCGTGACGGCGAGGTACAGCTCCTTCTTCGTCCCGAAGAGGCGGAAGAGGTACGGCTGCGAGATGCCGGCGGCGCGGGCGATCGCCTCGGTCGAGGCTCCGTGCAGGCCTTTGTGGGCGAACTCGTGCACGGCGACCGCGAGCACGGCCTCACGGCGCTCGTCGGCGGTGTGACGGGTGGTGGAAACGTTCATAGTTAGTAACTATTCACTTCCATCACCTGCTTGTCAAGCGAACCGTGTGACCCCCGCCGCGACGCGGTCGAGCTCGTCCTCGGTGAGACGGGAGTGGAGCGGCAGCGCGAGCGCGCGGTCGGCGGCACGGTCGGCGCCGGGGAACGGTCCCTGGTCGGAGTAGGCGCTGAGCCGGTGGACGGCGTAGGTGCCGATCTGCACCTCGATCCCCTCGGCGCGCAGCGTCTGGAGCGCCTCGTCGCGGCGGTCGAGGCGGACGACGTAGGCCTGCCAGCCGTGCGTGTCGCCGTCGTCCGCGTCGGGCAGGTCGACGATGCCCCGCAGCCGCTCGGTGTACCCGGCGGCGACCCGGGCCCGGGCGGCGAGCAGCTCGTCGAGCCGCTGCAGCTGGGGGATGCCGATCGCGCAGAGGACGTCGGCGAGCCGGTAGTTGGTCGACGGCTCGGGCACGTCAGAGTCGGCGGCGCGGATCCCGTGGTGGCGGAGCCGCTTGACCGCCTCGTCGAGTGCGGCGTCGCTCGTCGTGACGGCACCGCCCTCGCCGGTGGTCACGACCTTGCGGGGGTGGAAGGAGATGCAGCCCATCGTGCCGAGCCCGCCGCAGGGCATCCCACGCCAACGGGCGCCGAGCGCGCCGGCCGCGTCCTCGATCAGCCACACCTCGGGCGGAACGGCGTTCTGGAGCTCCTCCCAGTCGAGGGGGCGGCCGAAGAGGTGGACCGCGAGCACCGCCTTCGTGCGAGGCGTGACGGCGTCGTAGACGCGGCTGTAGTCGACGTTCAGCGTCTCGGGGTCGACGTCGGCGAGGACCGGGGTGGCACCGGCGAGCCGGACGACGTTGGCGGTGGCCGGGAAGGTGTAGGCGGGGACGATCACCTCGTCGCCGGGACCGATGCGAAGCGCCGCGATCGCGAGGTGGAGCGCCGCGGTGCCCGAGGAGACGGCGGCGGCGTAGGGAACGCCGCAGGCGAGCGCCACGAGCGCTTCGAACTCGGCCACTTTCGGCCCCATCGTCAGGGTGCCGGAGGCGAGCACCTCGGCGACCGCCGCAAGCTCGGCCTCGCCGACGTCCGGCTGGGCGAGCCGGATCGGGCCTACTTGCTGCGGTACCACTCGATCGTCCGCGCGAGGCCCTCGTCGAGGTCGACCTTCGCCTCGAACCCGAGCAGCTCGCGCGCCTTCTGGACGTTCGGCATCCGGATCTCGACGTCCGCGTAGTGGAGCGGCTGGAAGGTGATCTCGCCGGTGGCGCCCGCGATGCGCTTGATCCGCTGTGCGAGGTCGTAGATCGTGACCGTGGCGCGGGCGTTGCCGACGTTGAAGCTCTGGCCGACCGCCTCCTCGCGTTCGAGCGAGAGCAGCACCGCGTCGACCATGTCGTCGACGTAGCACCAGGCGCGGATCTGGGAGCCGTCTCCGTGGATCGTCAGGTTGCGCCCCGCGAGCGCAGCCTCGATGAAGGCGCGGATCGCGCCGCCGCCGATCTGGCCGGGCCCGAACACGTTGAACGGCCGGACGGTGACGGTGGGGAGGCCGAACTCGTCGTGGTAGGCGTGGGTCATGTGCTCGCCGGCGAGCTTCGAGACCGCGTAGGTCCAGCGGGCTTCGCCGACCGAGCCGATCGTGGTGACGTTGCCCTCCTGGGCGTTGATCGCGTGCGTGCCGAAGACCTCGCTCGTCGAGAACTCGACGAGCCGCTCGAGCGAATCCTTCGTCGCAAGCGCGGCCTCGAGCAGGTTGTAGGTGCCGATCATGTTGACGCGCATCACGCGGACCGGGCTCTTGAGGACGTCGTCGACGCCTGCGATCGCGGCGCAGTGGACGATGTGCGTCGCCCCCTGGGCGAGCTCGGTGACGGCGGCCGGGTCGAGCAGGTCGGCGACGTGGAGCTCGAAGTTCGGGTGGCCGGCGAGCTCGGTGCCGGTGAGGGCGTCACGGTGGAGGTTGTCCATCGCGATGATCTGGTTCTCGTCGACGAGGCGGCGCGCCAGGGTGGTGCCGATGAAGCCCGCGCCGCCGGTGATGAAGATCCGCTTGCCTGAGAGGGCCACGGCGCGAGTCTAGATACCCGCGAAGTAGCATCGCGGCGTGAAGTCGGTCCTCTTCGTCGGCGCCGGGCGCCATCAGCGCCGCGCGATCCTGCGCGCCCAGGAGCTCGGGCTCCGCGTGGTCGCCGTCGATCGCAATCCCGACGCGCCCGGCCTGGCCGCGGCCGACGTGGGCGAGGCGGTCGACTTCACCGACGTCGCCGCCGTCACGGAGGTCGGTCGCCGTCACGGGGTGGATGGGGTGCTGACGATCTCCGCCGACCGTGCCGTGCCGGTCGTCGCTGCGGTGGCTGAGGATCTCGGCCTGCCGGGAATCGGCCGCGAGACGGCGCACTTGATGACCCACAAGATCGCGATGCGCCGCACGCTCGCCGACGCGGGGGTGCCGCAGCCGCGCTTCGCCGGCGCACGCGATCTGCAGAGCGCCCGCGCGGCGCTCGAGACGGTCGGCGTCCCGGCGGTGCTGAAGCCTGCGGACTCCGGCGGCCAGCGTGGGATCTTCTTCATCGGCTCCCAGGACGAGCTCGATGCGCATCTGCATGCCGCGCTCGCCGAGTCGGGCGGCGGCGAGGTGATCGTCGAGGGATTCCACGACGGCCTGGAGATGAACGGGATCGTGATCGTGCGGAACGGCGAGGCGATCCCGCTCACCCTTTCCGACCGGCTGCGCCCACCCGGGATCGGCTTCGGCGTCGGCTGGATCCACGTCTACCCGGCCTCGATCTACGGCTTCCAGCTCGAGGAGGCCGAGCGGGTGGTGCTGCACGCGGTGCATGCGCTCGGGATGCGCGACGGGATTGCGTTCCCGCAGTTGATCGCGGCCGACGACGGCACGCTCCGCGTCGTCGAGGTGGCGGCCCGGATCCCCGGCGGCCAGATGGCCGATCTCGTGCGTCACGCGGTCGGGATCGACCTGGTCGAGGTGGCGCTCCGCACCGCGCTCGGCGAGGAGATCCCGGACGAGCTCGTGCTGCCTCGTTTCAAGCAGCCGCTCGCGATCCGCTTCCTGACCGCGCAGCCGGGGCCGCTTCCGACCGGCAAGATCACCTCGATCGGGCAGCTCGACCCGGTGCTCGCAGCGCCCGGGGTCGTTCAGGCCGACACCTACCTCCAGGTGGGCGAGACGATCCGGCCGGTGCGCCTCGACGGCGACCGGCGCGGCTACGTGATCGCGACGGCGGACACCTCGGTCGACGCGCTCCGACTGGCGGAGGACGCCGCCGCCCTCCTGGAGGTGACGGTCGAGTGAGCTGCGCGTTCGCTCTCGACCACTACGCGGAGCTCGTCGAGGCTGCGAAGTCGGGCGGCTATCGCTTCGCGCACTTCGAGGGTGGGCCGCAGCCGGGCTGCGTGCTGCTGCGCCACGACGTCGACCTGTCGCTCGAGGCGGCGCTCGAGCTGGCGGAGCTCGAGGCTGAGCTCGGCGCGAGCGCCACCTACTTCCTGATGACGGAGTCGGTCTTCTACAACCTGGCCTCGCCGGCGGGGCGGGATGCGATCGCGTCGCTGCGCCGGCTCGGCCATCGCGTCGGTCTGCATGCGGTCTATCCGACGGCGCAGCTCGACGGGCGCTTCGACCCGGTGGTCGCGTGGCACAACCCGGACCCGGAGTACATGAGCGCCCCGGTCGAGGGCGCCGTGAACGTGATGTCGGAGCCGTGGTTCTCCCCTCAGACCTACCGGTCGGACTCGAACCAGCGCTGGCGGTCGGGCTGTCCGCACGGCGAGTTGCGCGCCCATGCTTTTCCGTGGCTGCAGCTGCTGACCCACCCCGAGATCTGGGCCTTCCCGGGCTCGACGATGCGCGACACGATGCACGCGCTGCTCGACGCCGACCGCGCCTTCCGGCTCGACCATCTCGCCGCCGACCGAATCGACCTGACGTGAAGGAGATCACCGTCCTCGTCTCCGCCGCGGGGGCGCCCGGCACCGCTGCGCTTTTGCGCGGGCTGCGTGAGAACGGCGAGCGGGGCGTGCGTCTGGTCGGCACCGACATGTCCGAGCGGTCGATCGGCAGGCACCTCTGCGACGTCTTCCACGTCGTTCCCGCCGGTGCCGACCCGGGCTTCGCGGACGCTGTGCTCGGGGTTGTCGAGCGCGAGGGCGTCGACGTCGTGCTGCCACAATCGTCGTTCGACCTCGAAGGCCTCGCGGCGCACCGCGATTCGTTCCCGGTGCCGGTACTCGTCTCGCGGCCGGACACGATCCACCGCTCGAACGACAAGGCCGAGACCTACTCGATGCTGCAGCGAATCGGGGTCAAAGGCCCTGAGTTCCGCCGTGTGAACGGGGCGTTCGAGGTTGCTGCGGCGGCAGCCGAGCTCGGCTACCCGGAGCGGCCGGTCTGCTTCAAGCCGGTGTTCTCGTCGGGCTCGCGCGGCTTCCGGATCCTCGACCCGACCGTCGACCGCGCCCACCAGCTCCTAAACGAGCGGCCCGGCTCGGTGTCGATGCGGCTGGAAGAGGCGGTCGAGCTGCTGCCCGACGAGGGCGGGCCAGACCTGCTCGTGATGGAGCTCGCGGAGGGTGGCGAGCGGACGGTGGACGGGATTGCGAACGGCGAACGGATCGTGCTCGGCCACCCGAAGACGCGCGAGGCGATGCGCGCCGGGCTCGCGATGTACTTCGTCACCCTCGACGACCCGGAGCTGATGGAGACCGCGGACCGGATCGTCGCCGAGCTCGGGATCGAGCATTTCTTCAACATCCAGCTCGTCGGCGACCAGGTGATCGAGATCAACCCGCGGGTCTCGACGATCGTCTACCAGGACGACCTGAACATCCCCTACCTCGGTGTGAAGCGCGCCCTCGGTGAGATCTCCGACGAGGAGCTCGGCGAGCTCGCCGCCCGCATCCGACCTGGTCGAACGGCGCTCCGCTACTTCGACCAGGTCGAGTGGGATGCGTGAGGGACGTGTCCGGAAGCGCTGCGTGCACCACCCCACCCACCACCCCCCACCCACCCAAGGGGCTTCAGGGGGAACGTAGGCGCGCGTCAAGGCAAAGAGGCGCACGGCTTCGTGCCGGAAGTGTGACGATCGATGCCCAGCCCGCCTGAACGGCCAC
>JBKJML010000198.1:0-4393 GCA_046596415.1 Gaiellaceae bacterium
GTCTGGCCGGTGATCTCGAGCGCCTTGATGATGTCCACGCCGGCGGCGAGCAGGGTCGAGAGGGTGCGGGAGAAGCGCGCCATCGTCACCTTCAGGACGACGTCACCGATCTTCATCGGCAGGCGCAGCTTCAGCCGGTCCCAGTTGCGTCGACCAGACTCGGTCCGCTTGTAACGGCGGATGCCCCAGAACGTCCCGGCGACCCCCGGGATGATGATGTACCAGTTGGCGCGGAGCCCGTCGGACGCCTTCACGACGATCTGCGTCAGCATCGGCAGCTCGCCGCCGAGGTCGGCGAAGATCTTGACGAACACCGGCACGAGGAAGAGCAGCATCCCGATCAGGACGAGCGTGGCGAAGACGAGCACCATCGTCGGGTAGACCATCGCGCCCTTGACGCGGCGCTTGATCTGGGTCTCCTTCTCGATCTGGAAGGCGACCCGGTCGAGGACCGTGTCGAGGATGCCGGCGGCCTCGCCGGCCTCGACCATCGAGATGTAGAGGCGGCTGAACACCTTCGGGTGCCGTGCCAGCGCCTGCGACAGGAGCATGCCGCCCTCGACGTCGGCCCGCAGCTCGCGGATCACCTCGGCGAGGTAGCGGTCGTCGGTTTGGTGCTCGAGGATGACGAGCGCCGAGACGACGTTCAAGCCCGCCTCGATCATCGTCGCGAACTGGCGCGAGAAGATCTGGAGCGACTTCGGCTTGACCTTCTTGAACGCCGTCCGGACGTTGGCCTCACCGGTCGCAGGCAGCTCGGCCAGCTGCATCGGCAGGAGGCCGCGGACCCGCAACTGCTCGCGAGCCGCGACCGGATCCGGCGCGTGGATCTCGCCCGCGGACTCGAGGCCGGCGGCGTTGATCGCGCTGTAAGCGTAGGCGGCCATGCCGATTCGATATCGGCAGGGGGGCGCCGGCGCTTGAGCCGGACGGCGCTCCTGCCGATGAGCCACTCATGCGCGCGCGCCTGAGACGCGAGGAAGGCTTCGGCATGCTGGAGATGCTGATCTCACTGACGATCCTGAACGTCGGGATCCTGGCAGTCATCGCCGCCTTCAACTCGGGCGCTGTCTCGCTCCAACGAGCGTCGGAGATCTCCAGCGCCGCTGCGCTCGCCGACAAGCAGATGGAGCTCTACCGGGCGATCAAGTACACCGCGATCACACTCGACACGAGCTCGGTGACCGCCGCTAGCACGACGTACAAGGCCGACGCCGCCTACACGGCCGGTACGCAGCTCACGGCGACCTGCTCGCCGATCACGAACCAGTGCAACCCGAGCCGCACGACGACTGGTCCGGACGGGCGCTCCTATCGGGTCGACACTTACGTCATCGCCCAGACCCCGACCGGCGGCCGCGCGCTGAAGCTCGTCACCGTGGTCGTCCGTCGCTCGAGCGGCCTGGCCGCGCTCGCCCGCGTCGCCTCGACATTCGACGCTTCGACCGGCTAGACCACTCGCCAGGTCAGGTTCAGTGCGGAACCGCGAGGGACAGTCCCTCGGACACGTCCCGCGCAACGGACGCCAGGCCGGGCGGACTCGGAGCGCACGGCCGGCCGAGGGACAGTCCCTCGGCCACGTCGGCAGCGGCCGGGTGCGCTAGCTCTTCGGCCGGGCGGTCGAGCCGAGAACCGCGAGGAGCCTCAGCTCGTAGCGGGCGCCGCTGGCGGTGTTCTGGAGCGTCAGCGGCTTGCCCATCGTCAACGTGATCGTCGACTTCCCGTCGGCATAGGAGCCGCCGGCGACGCCGATCTTCACCGACTTGCCGTCGCTGCCGAGCGAGACGAGGAGGAAGCTGGGATCGGCGAGCGGGAAGGTGCCGTCGACCAGGACGTCTTCGGCGACGCCGTTGACGGAGATCGAAGTCGCGGCCGCGGGAGCGACGCTGGGCGTCGCAGGCGGAGCCTGAGCGGGCGCGCTGCCGGCCGGCGGGACGACCGAGCCCGACCCGGAGCCTTGGCCGGCGCCAGCTGCCGGCGCCAGCACCTTGGCCGGGTCGGGAGTCGGTGCCGGAGCGGCGGCGGGAGTCGCGGCGACCGCGTTCGGGTCGACCTGCTGCACGAACGGATCCTTGGTCTCGAAGAGCTCGAAGCTGACGAGCTGGCCTGGCCCCGCGACGGGCGCGGGATCGGAGTCGGCGAGCTCGACCGGCGCCGTCGCCGCCGCCGCCGGAGTGGCCACGGCAGGAGCAGCTACGCCGCCGGCCGGAACGGCGGGCGCGGCGGGCGCGGCGGTCGCGTCGGTCGCACCGGTCGTCGCCGCTACGGGAGGCGCGGCGGGGGTGCCCTTCATCAGCTTCAGGGTGCGCGGAACCTGGATTCCGAGCACGACGAGCAGCAGCACGGCGCCGCCGATCGCGATCTTCTTCTGCTTCGCGGCCTTGACCTCCGCGGCGCTCCGCTTGCGCGCCATCAGGGCGTCGCCCCCGCCGCGGTCGCGCCGTCGACCGGCGGGACGTCCGAGCTGGGCACGGCGCTCGCCGCTGGCGGGGTCGCCGCGGCGGCCGGCGGCGCACCAGCGGCGCCGTTCGTCCCGTACACGAACGCGTTCAGGCCGAGCGACGCCCGGATGTCGGGGAAGCTCAGATCCGACTCGGCGAACGCAATCGTCTCGACCGAGAACAGCCGGCCGGTCGCGTTGAGCCGCCGGTCGTGCACGCTCACGAGCGTCCGGAGGCGGAACAGGAAGTCGGAGAGCTCGTAGAAGTTGCCCGAGAAGACGAGGTTGACCGGGACGGTGACATAGCCCGTGTTCGCGATCGGTGACGCCGGCGTGATCGACTCGAACGAGATGCCGGTCTCGTCGGCCTTCTGCGACAGCTCGAGCAGGATCCCGGGCATGTCGACCTGCGCGGGCATCGCCTTGGCGAGCCGGAAGATGTCGGCGACGGTGATCTTGGGTGGCTGCGCCGCACCGTCCGCCAGCGCGCGCGCCTGCGCGACGAGGATCCCGGTCTCGGCGATCTGGGCGTCGAGCTCGGCCCCTGCCGCATGCTTCGGGCTGACGAGCACCTTCCAGCCGAGGCCGCCGTACAGGAGAACGCCGACCACCGCCAGGATCCCGAGCGTGCGCGGCGAGAAGGAGCGCTTCTTCATGACGACGCCCCCGGCGCCTTGACCTGCGCGGCGACCGTGAACTGGACGATGCTTCGCTTGCCGATCATCGTCGTCGTGCTCGACTGGAGCTGCACGTCGGTGAGGCTACGAACGACGGCGAGGCGCGACAGGAATCGCGCGACTCCCGCCTGCGAGTAGGTGGAGCCGCTCAGCACGAGGCCCGTCGACGCAGCGGTGTCCGGGCCGGCCGGGGTGCCGGGCGTGCCCGCCTGCGGCAACTGCGCCTGGAGGCTCGTCAGCCAGACATCGCCCGGGAGCACGAGTGAGATCTCGCGCAGCACACGGTCCCACGCGACCCGCCCGGCGAGGGCTGCTGCAAGAGCGGTGATCCGGGCGGACTTCTCGGTCACGAGTGCCGAATCGTCCTGCACCGGAGCCGCGGCGGACGGCTGCAGCTCCGCCACGTCGGCGCGCAGGCCGTCGAGCGTCTGCTGCTTCGAGGAGACGGCGCTGCCCGCGGAGAGCATGAGCGCCGCGAGGCCGATCGAGACGAACGCGAAGCCGGTCGAAGCACCGATCGCTACGCGGCGGGAGGCGCTGCCGAAGCTCTGACGGACTTCGTCGCGCGGGAGCAGGTTGACGGCGCGCATCAGTCCTCGATCCCGAGGCCGATTGCGACCGCGAGCGATCCGACCTGCTCCGCCTCGCGGAGTCGCTTCGGCATCTTCAAGCGGTTGAGGGGATCGCCGATCCTGACCGGCACGCCGATCAGGCGCTCGAGCTCCGCGCCGAGGCCCGGCAGGTGCGCCGTTCCGCCGGTCAGCACGACCTCGCCGATGCTCAGTGAGCCGGGCTGGTTCTGGTAGAACTGAAGCGAGGAGACGAGCTCGCGGGCGAACGACTGGAGTTGCCGCCGCACCGCCTCCCGCGCCGTGGCGAGTCGCTCGTCCCCGACACCCTCCGCGGGTCCGGGCGCCTCCGTGAGGGACAGTGAACGCTTGATCGGCTCCGCTTCGCTCGGTGACAGGTCGAGCGCGCGCGCGATCGCGACGTTCAGCGCCCAACCGCCCCATTCGAGGACGCGGGTGAACTCGCAAATGCGACCGTCCGAGACGGCAAGGGTCGAACGGTCATGGCCGACCGAGACGGCAACGAGCGCGCCCCGTGCGTCGCCGGCGGCGATTGCATCGCGCGGCGCCTCGAGCGCTCGCAGGAGCGCGAACGCCTCCAGGTCGATCCCGATCACCTGGATGCCCGCCTGGCGGCAGGCCTCGACGTAGCGGTCGACGAGATCGCGGTAGGCGACGACGAGCAGGATCCGCCGTACGATGCGGCC
>JBKJML010000010.1:0-3356 GCA_046596415.1 Gaiellaceae bacterium
ATGTCGATCTCCGCCTGCGGCCGCTCCCGTGCAACGACCGCTCGCAGGTCGGCGAGGCGATCCTCGGCCTCGGCATGAGCGATCCCGACGTGCAGGCCGGGCTGGTCCTCGGTCGCCCCCGAGAACCGCTTCGCAAACTCGGCGAGCGCCTTCTGACGGCCGCGCACGCGGGTCAGCGGCACGACCTCCCCGTCTGTGATCGTCAGGATCGGTTTCACGTTCAGGAGCTGTCCCGCCATCGCTTTCGCGCGCCCGATCCGGCCGCCCTTGGCCAGGAACTCGAGCGTGTCGACGGTAAAGAGCAGAACGGCGCTCTCGCGGTAGCGCTCGATGAGCTCGGCGATCTCCTCGTCGGTCGTGCCGCGGCTGAGTCGGCGCTGCACGGCGAGCGCCAGCAGTGCGATCGCCGCCGACGCGGTCTCCGAGTCGACGACCCGCACCTTGTCACCGCCGAGCTCCTGCGCTGCGAGCGCCGCACTGCCGGCGGTGCCGGAGAGCTTGCCCGAGATGTGGATCGAGTAGATGCGATCGTAGGCCGAGAGCGCCTGGTAGGTCGAGAGGAAGTCCTGCGGTGTCGGCTGTGAGGTGGTCGGGAGCTCAGGAGCCTCGCGTAGGCGGGTGTAGAAGGCGTGCGGGTCGAGCTCGACGTAGTCGCGGAAGCTCTGCTCGCCGAAGCGGACGTAGAGCGGCACCACGCGCATGTTCGGATGCCGGTGCTGCGCGTCCGGGAAGTCGGCGGTCGAGTCGAGCACGATCGCAGTGTTCTGGGAGGTCAGATTCATTGGGCGGCCGCGCGGATCGCGTCGACGATCTCCTCGAGCTGTTGGTCCTTGCGCAGGCAGTTGACGGCACCGGCTGCGGCGAGCGCGTCGAGCTCGCGCGCATTCGCGGAGGCAGTCAGGCAGACGACGGCGGCGTCGGGACACGCCGAGCGCAGCGCGGCAGTTGCCTCGACGCCGTCCATGCCGGGCAACCGGTAGTCCATCACGACGACATCCGGCGAGAGCTCGAGGCAGGCCGGTACGGCGCCTGTGCCGTGCGAGACGGTGCCGACGACGATGAAGTCCTCCTGGAGCCCGAGCAGGAGCTCGAGCGCCTGGCGGAAGACGTCGTTGTCCTCAACGAGCAGGATGCGAACCGGGGACGCCACCCGCCGACCTTACTCGGCCGCGAGCAGCAGCGGATAGTGGGGCTGCCCGCCGTCTTGGACGTCGAGCTCGACCTGCGGGTGCGCCCGCCGGACACGCGCGAGCAGCGGCCCGAGGTCGGGCTCGTCGGCGCCCCGCAGGAGCGTGAGCACCTCGCGCCCTTCGCAGAGGAGGCGATCGACGACGGCGGTGGCGACGTCGGCGAAGTCGGCCCCACTCGCCACCGCAGCGCCGTCGGCGAGGCCGAGATAGGAGCCCTTCCGGACCTCGATCCCGTCGAGTGAGACGTCGCGGGAGGCGATCGTGACCTCACCGGTCGCGATGCTCGCCAGCGCCTCGTTCATCGCCTCGGCGTTCTCGGCGGCCGAGTTCGACGGGAGGTAGCGGACGATCGCGGCGAGGCCGGCCTGCACGGAGCGGGACGGGATCACGCGGACGGGCTTCGATGCGTGCAGTGCAGCCTGCTCCGCGGAGAGGATGACGTTCGAGTTGTTGGGCAGCACGAGCACCTCTGTTGCAGGCGTCGCCTCGATCGCGGCGAGGATCTCAGCGGTCGAAGGGTTCATGGTCTGACCGCCTTCGATGACGCGTGTGGCGCCGTAGCTCTCGAAGAGCCGCCGGTTGCCGTTGCCGGGGACGATGGCGACAACGCCGGTCTCGAGCGTGTGAGCGAGGTCGGGAACGGCGACGAGCAGGCGCTCCGAGCGCTCGACGGTCTGCTTGTGCATATTGGCGATCTCGATCCCCTCGATCGTTCCCATCCCGGTGCCGAGCTGGAGCGCCCGGCCGGGTTCGTCGGTGTGGACATGCACCTTGAGCGCCGTCGCGTCGCCGACGACGAGGAGCGAGTCGCCGAGCTGCTCGAGCTCGGCCTCGAGGTATTCGGCGTCGAGGTCCTCACCCTCGACGACGAAGACAGTGCAGTAGCGGAACTCCGACAGCTCCTGATGGATCGCGTCGATGCCGGCCGCGTGCGCCTCGACGGGTACCTCGGGCAGCTCCTCACCGGTCAGCCCGGCTGCGACGCCGCGAACGATCTCCAAGAGCCCGGCGCCGCCGGCGTCGACGACACCGGCCTCGCGCAGCACGGCGAGCGCCTCGGGCGTCCGGGCCAGCGCGTCCTCCCCGCGGACGACGAGCGCGACCAGGAGCTCCTCCACGGTGGCGCCCGCGTGCTCAGGACGCTCGGCCTCCTCGGCGAGCTCGCGGATGACGCTCAGCATCGTCCCTTCGACGGGCCGCCGGACAGCGCGGTAGGCGGCGTCGCTCGCGGCCCGGATCGCGCGCCGCAGGCGCAGCGCGTCGATCGTCCCGGGCTCGCCTAGCACTTCGGCGGCGCCGCGCACGATCTGGGAGAAAATGACGCCGGAGTTGCCGCGCGCGCCCATCAGCGCCGCCCGGGTGAGCGCCTTGGCGACGGCGGCGCGGCCGGTTGCCGACGACTCGTCGAGGCTCTCGACGACCGCCCGGGCCGTCAGCGTGAGGTTCGTCCCCGTGTCGCCGTCCGGCACCGGGTAGACGTTCAGGTCGTCGATCCGGCGACGATTCGCCTCGAGGTTGGAGAGGCCCGCACGCGCGAGCTCCCTGACGCGGTCGAGCTCGGTCACGCCGATCGCCTGACGTCTTCGATGTGGACCTCGACGGTGGCGATCGGCAGGCCGGTCAGCCGCTCGACCTCGTAGGCGACGCGGGAGCGAACGGTGGCGGCCACCTCGGCGAGGTTGAGCCCGTACTCGACGACGACGTGCAGGTCGAGCGCGAGGCCGCCGTCACGCGAGCCGACCTGGATCCCCTGCGTCAGCTTCTCGCGCGAGAGCAGGCGAGGGACACGCTTGCGGGATGCCATCCCGACGACTCCGTAGCACTCGGCCGCGGTGTGGCCGACGATCTGGGCGATCGCGTCGCTGGAGACGGAGATCCGCCCGAGCGGCGAGGTCTGGGTGACATGAGCGCGATCCACGGCCGCGAGCTTAGACGAGCCCGGCGCGCGGAAGGTTGCGGCTGATCGTTGTGGCTTTGTGAGTCGCATAAGCGCGTTCCTGACGAGCGCGAGGCGTGCGGAGGCGGACTCTGCCCGCCGGGAGAGACGCTGCTCAGGGACGCGCTAGACGGCTTTTTGGACTTTGCCGGCCTTGAGGCACTTCGTGCACACGTAGGCCCGCTTCGCGACACCGTTCAGGAAGATCCGGACGCGCTGGAGGTTCGGGT
>JBKJML010000024.1:0-6019 GCA_046596415.1 Gaiellaceae bacterium
CTACGCGGATCTGCTGGTCCGCACGTGTCACCGGCGCGGCGCCCACGCAATCGGCGGCATGGCGGCGTTCATCCCGTCGCGCCGCGACGCCGAGGTGAACGAGACGGCGCTGCGGAAGGTGCGCGAGGACAAGAACCGCGAGGCGGGTCAGGGCTTCGACGGCACCTGGGTCGCGCACCCCGACCTCGTGCCGGTCGCGATGGAGATCTTCGACCGCGTGCTCGGCGAGCGTCCGCACCAGCTCGAGCAGCTGCGGGATGACGTCCGGCCCGACGAGGCGGCGCTGCTCGACGTCGCCTCCACGCCCGGGTCGATCACCGACGCGGGCCTGCGAAACAACGTCTCCGTCGGTATTCAGTACCTCGCCGCTTGGCTGCGCGGCTCCGGTGCGGTCGCGATCTTCAACCTGATGGAAGACGCGGCCACCTCGGAGATCTCCCGCTCGCAGGTCTGGCAGTGGCTGCGGCACGGACGCGTGGATCGGGAGCAGGTCGAGCGGGCGATCGAGGAGGAAGTCGCGAAGCTCGGCGAGGGGTACGAGGAGGCGACCGAGCTCTTCAGGCTGGTCGCGCTCGGCGACGAGTTCGTCGAGTTCCTGACCCTGCCCGCGTACGACCGCCTTGCCTGAGCTCTACGACCCGGCGGCACACGAGGCCGCTCACTCCGGGAGCTGGGATGAGGAGCGCGTCCGAGCCGCGATCCGCGAGCTTGCCGCCGAGACCGACGCTGCCTACGACGAGGAGCGCCAGTGGCCGCTCCATCCGCTCGACGAGAACGACGCCTATCCGACGCCGTCGCGCGGCTTCTCCGAGTTCTATCTCGGCTCGGCCGGGGTGCTGTGGGCGCTCGACCACCTGAGCCGCGAGGGCGCGATCCCACGTCGGGTCGGCGACGACCGGGCCGTTCGCACCGCCTACGACATCTACCTCACCGACGAGGGGAAGGTCGAGACAGGCCTGCTCACCGGCCAAGTCGGGATTCTCCTCACCTGTTACCGGCTCGCACCCGAGGAACGGGTCGCGAACGCGCTCCACGAGCTGATCCGCCAGAACATCTCCGAGCCGCGCTGCGACCTGCTCTGGGGCGCGCCCGGCACGATGCGCGCCGCCTGGTGGCTCTGGCAGTGGACCGGCGAAGAGCGGTTCGCCGACGTATGGCGCGCGAGTGCCGACGCAGTCTGGGACCTCTGGCGCTTCGACCCGGAGCTCAGCTGCCACGTCTGGGATTTCCGTGGCCGGGCCGGCGTCGTCCACATCATCGGCGCCGCGCACGGTCTGGCCGGCAACGTCTCGTCACTGCTGCAGGGCGAGGAGCTGCTGACCGAGTCGCGGCGAGAGGCGCTGCACGCACGGGCCCGGCAGGCGGCGCTGACGCTCGCGGTACGCGCCGACGGGCTCGCGAACTGGCCGCCGACGGCGGGCGACGAAGCGCCGTACCGGGTGCAGTGGTGCCACGGCGCACCCGGCCTGATCACGAGCCTCGCAGCACTCCCGTCCGACCCGGAGCTCGACGAGCTACTCGTCGAGGCCGGACGACTCGTCTGGCAGGCCGGCCCCCATGCCAAGGGGCCCGGTCTCTGTCACGGCACCGCCGGCAACGGCTACGCGCTGCTCGCGCTCCACCGGCGCACCGGCGACCCGATCTGGCTCGGCCGGGCACGCGACTTCGCCGTCCATGCGCTCGACCAGCGCCAACGGCAGGGCGCGCGGCACTCGCTCTGGACCGGCGATCTCGGCCTCGCCTGCTACCTCTGGGACTGCATCGAGGGGACCGCGGCAGGCCTGCCCTCGCTCGACAGCTTCTGACGAAGAAGCTCTAATCGCCCGCGACGAAGAACTGCCAGTCGCCGCTCGGCGTGATGCCGACGCGGTAACCGAGATAGGAGCCGAGCTCCTTGAAGCTCGCGATCTCGTCGTGGGTGTAGATCCCTGCGAGCGACAGCCACTGCGCCTCGGTCGGCCGCTCGGTGTAGGCGGAAGGCCAGGCATAGAAGTTGGCCTCGTTGCGGCCGTAGGGCGTCGCGAGGATCTGGACGAGCCGTGCGAGCGGCTTGCCGCCGCGCTCTTCCTCGCCGCGCCAGAAGTCGGCGGCGCTCGTCTCGGAGCCATAACTCGCGGTGAAGCCGGTGCTGCCCTCGAGCGCGAGCGCCTGGAGTGCGTCGTAGTCGCAGTCGACCGCGGCGGCGGCGATCCGGTCGCGCAGGGTCGCGACGGCTTCGGGGAGCCCGTCCTGCGCGGGCAGGTCGGCCGAGAGCGAGGAGGCGGAGCAGTTGGCGCCGAACGAGGGCACCGCGGGGGCCGTGCTGGGCGGCGCGGCAGCCGTCTCGGTGGTGGCGACGGTGACCGCCTCAGGCGGCGTCGTCTCGGACGCAGCGTTCTCGCCCCCGCCACAACCGGCGAGCGCGAACACGGCGACGAGCAGGATGAGGCCTCGGCTCCTCATGCCCCAAAGCTACCTACGGTGTCGGATCACCCGTCGCCGGCGCGAATCTGCGACAGCGTGGCGCGGGGAGTGATCGCCTCCGGATCGACGCGGAGCTCGAGCAGCGCCGGCCGGCCGGCTGCGAGGGCACGATCGAACGCCGGCTCGAACTCGGCCGTCCGCTCGACGAGCTCGCCGTGGGCGCCGAACGAGCGGGCGAGGGCCGCGAAGTCGGGATTGACGAGGTCGGTGCCGACGACGCGCCCGGGGTACTCCCGTTCCTGGTGCATGCGGATCGTCCCGTACATGCCGTTGTTCACGACGAGCACGAGGACGGCTGCGTCGTACTGCACCGCAGTCGCAAGCTCCTGCACGCTCATCATGAAGTCGCCGTCGCCGGCGAAGCAGACAACGGTCCGTTCCGGCTCGACGAGCTTTGCGGCGATCGCCGCCGGCAGGCCGTAGCCCATCGCCCCGCTCGTCGGGGCGAGTTGCGAGCGGTACGTCGTGAACTCGTAGAAGCGGTGGGCCCAGACGCTGAAGTTGCCGGCGCCGCTCGCGAGGATCGCGTCGGCGGGCAGCCGCCGGCGCAACACGGCCATCACCTCGCCCAGGTCGAGCATCCCCGGGCCTGCGTCGTGACGCAAGTTCGCCTGGTACTCCTCGTGCGCCGCCGCCGTCGCGTCACGCCACGCCGAAGGGTCGAGCGGCTCGAGGGCGCGGGCCGCGGCGGCGAACGGGCCGGGGGCGGCGTTGATCGGCACGTCGGCGTGGTAGACGCGGCCGAGCTCTTCCGCCCCTGCATGGACATGGACGAGCGTCTGGCGCGGTGTGGGCGCGTCGAGGAGCGTGTAGCCGGAGGTCGTCACCTCGCCGAGCCGCGCACCGACGACGAGCAGCAGGTCGGCCTCGCGGACGCGCTCGGCGAGCGCCGGGTCGATGCCGATCCCGACGTGGCCCGCATAGACGCGCGAACGGTTGTCGACGTAGTCCTGACAGCGGAACGACGTCCCGACCGGCAATTCGTTCGCCTCGGCGAACGCGAGCAGGTCGCGCGCAGCGTCACCGCTCCAGCCCCCACCGCCGACGATCAGCAGCGGCCGTTGTGCCGACGCCAGGAGCTGCCTCATCCGCTCCAGGTCGTCGGCGCCAGGGTGCGGCTGCACGACGGAGTAACGGGCGGCATCGTCGACGACGGCCTCCTCGGTCAGCATGTCCTCGGGCAGTGCGACGACGACCGGGCCCGGACGCCCCGACGTGGCGACGTGGAAGGCACGCGACAGGAGCTCGGGGATCCGCTCGGCCTCGTGGACCTGCACGACCCACTTCGCCATCTCGCCGAACATGCGCCGAAAGTCGATCTCCTGGAACGCCTCACGCTCGAGATGGGCGCGCGCGACCTGGCCGATCAGCAGCACGAGCGGCGTCGAGTCCTGAAACGCCGTGTGGACACCGATCGAGGCGTGCGTCGCTCCAGGCCCGCGGGTGACGAGGCACACGCCGGGCCGGCCGGTGAGCTTGCCGTACGCCTCCGCCATGTTCGCCGCGCCGGCCTCGTGGCGGCAGGTGACGAGCCTGATCGGGCCGCCGTGGAGCGCGTCGAGTACGGCGAGGTAGCTCTCGCCGGGGACGCAGAAGGCCGTGTCGACGCCGTGAACGAGGAGCTGGTCGACGAGGATCCGGCCGCCCGTGCGGGCAGCCGCGCTCATCCGTCGATCCCGCCGAGGCAGAGGTACTTCAGCTCCAGCCAGTCGTCGAGGCCGTACTTCGAGCCCTCGCGGCCGATGCCCGACTCCTTCATGCCGCCGAACGGCGCCGCCTCGGTCGAGATGACGCCGGTGTTGACGCCGAGGATCCCGAACTCGAGCGCCTCGGACACGCGCCACACGCGGGCGACGTCGCGGCTGTAGAAGTAGGCGGCGAGGCCGTAGGGCGTGTCGTTCGCGAGCGTGATCGCCTCGGCCTCGGTCTGGAAGCGTTGCAGGCCGGCGACCGGGCCGAAGGTCTCCTCGCGCGTCATCGCCATCCCCTGGGTGACGCCGGAGAGCACGGTCGGCGCATAGAAGGTGCCGCCCGGGGACGAGCCGCCGACGACGAGCGTCGCACCACGGGCCTGGGCATCGGCCACGTGGCGCTCGACCTTCTCGATCGCCTGCGCGTCGATCAGCGGCCCGAGCTCGACTCCGTCGTCGAGACCGTTGCCGAGCCGGAGCTTCGAGACCGCTGCGGTGAAGCGCTCCAGGAATGCGTCGTAGACGGCGTCCTGGACGAGGATCCGATTCGCGCAGACGCAGGTCTGGCCGGAGTTGCGGAACTTACAGACGATCGCGCCCTCGACCGCAGCGTCGAGGTCGGCGTCGTCGAAGACGATGAACGGGGCGTTGCCTCCGAGCTCGAGCGACACCCGCTTCACCGTGTCGGCGCACTGGCGCAGCAGCAGCTTCCCGACTTCGGTCGAGCCGGTGAACGACAGCTTCCGGACGGTCGGGTTCGACGTCAGCTCGCCTCCGATCGCGCGCGCGTCCTCGGCGTCGCCCGTGACGACCGAGAAGACGCCGGGCGGCACGCCGGCCTCCTCGCCGAGCCGCGCCAACGCGAGCGCCGAGAGCGGCGTCTGCTCGGCGGGCTTCAGCACCATCGTGCAGCCGGCGGCGAGGGCCGGGGCGGCCTTACGCGTGATCATCGCCGACGGGAAGTTCCACGGCGTGATTCCCGCGGTGACACCGATCGGTTCCTTCTGGACGACGATCCGCTTGTCGGACTGGTGCTCCGGAATCGTGTCGCCGTAGACACGCTTCGCCTCCTCGCCGTACCACTCGAAGAACGAGGCGGCATAGGCGATTTCGCCGCGCGACTCAACGAGCGGCTTGCCCTGCTCGGACGTGAGCAGGATGGCGAGCTCCTCCTGGCGCTCGAGCATCAGCTCGTACCAGCGCCGGAGCACCTGCGCACGCTCCTTCGCGGTGCGCGCGCGCCACGCAGGATAGGCGCGCGCCGCCGCCTCGATCGCGCGACGCGTCTCGGCGGTGCCGAGTCGCGGCACCGCCGCGATCAGCTCGCCGGTCGCGGGGTTCACGACGGGGAACGTGGCGCCGGAATCGGCGTCGATCCACTCGCCGCCGACGTAGGCCTGGTGGGTCAGAAACTCGGTCACTGCCATGGCCCGAGGATAGTTCAGCGCATCAGCATGCCGCCGTTGACATCGAGCGTCGCCCCGGTGACGAAGGCCGCGTCCGCCGAGGCGAGGTAGGCGACTGCGGCGGCGACCTCCTCGGGCCGACCAAGCCGCCCAGCCGGGATCGTCTTCAGCATCGCCTCAGTCCGCTCGGGAGAGACCGAGGCGACCATCGGCCCGTCGATTGCCGCGGGCGCAACCGCGTTGACGGTGACGCCGGTGCCCGCGAGCGCGCTCGCGAGGACGACGCGGTCGCCGTCAGCGTGCAGCCTGCGCGATCGCAGCGCCGAGCCCGCGGGCGGCGCAGGTGACGACCGCTGTGCGCAGCTCTCCTATTCGGGGCCTGCGTGGATCCGCTGCTTCGCGTTGCGGAGCGGTCCGCCCTCGCGCCCGGCGCGCGCGGCGACGATCTCGGCCAGGATC